>NZ_AOME01000055.1 GCF_000336935.1 Halococcus salifodinae DSM 8989
TGTAGTCACCTTCAGCGCATTACTCAAGATGGTGTATTGCAGGCACTCACTCACCGAGGAGGTCTCCGAGCAGACATTCTTGAAGATGGGTTGATTCGCCCTGGAGACGCCGTCGAACCCCTCGAATAATCCGCACTCTTTCGATTGGAAACGGCTCGTATTCCCGCTTGCGGCTGCTACGACCGATAGACAGTCGACCTGCTTGCCGATCGGGACGGTCGGGAGAAAAGGGAACGCGCGCCTACGGCAGCGCCGTCCGGAGGTCTTCGCAAAGATCGTCGACATCTTCGATGCCGACCGATATCCGGACCAAGGTCTCGGGAATCTCCGCGGTAGCAGACCCGTGGCTGACTTCGTCGGGGATCATCAGCGACGGCACCTCAATGAGGCTCTCGACACCACCGAGACTAGCCCCTGGGGTGAACAGCTCGAGACCATCGATGAACGCCTCGATTTCAACAAGCGTGCCGTCGAATTCGAAGGAAAGCATCCCACTGTATCCCGACATCTGTTCGGCCGCGAGCTCGTGTTGCGGGTGACTCTCTAGGCCCGGATAGTAGACGCGGGCGACCCGGTCGTGGGTTTCGAGGAGACGAGCGACCGCCATCGCGTTCTCCTGATGGTGTTCCATCCGTGCGGGCAGCGTCTTGATACCCCGCGCAACGAGGTAGCAGTCGAACGGCGAAAGCATGTTTCCGAGCCCGATCCGCTGAGAAAACGCCAGATTCTCGAAGATCTCGTCGTTGTCGGTGACGACGGCACCGCCGATCGAGTCGGAGTGGCCGTTGAGGTACTTGGTGGTGCTGTGGACGGCAATGTCGGCACCCAGTTCGAGCGGGGCTTGGAAGTACGGGCTTGCGAAGGTGCTATCGACCCCGAACGGGACGCCGTGGTCGTCGGCGATGTCACCTATCGAGCGGACATCGCACAGGCGTATCAACGGATTCGTCGGTGTCTCTGCCCAGATCAGGGCGGTTTCCGAATCAACCGCTGTGGCGACATTTTCGGGCTCGCGGGCGTCGACGAACTCGACGTCGACGCCGAGGTGATTGGCGACGAAGTCCGTGAGTAGTCTCTCGGTCCCACTATAGACGGAGTCCGATGAGATGAGGTGGCCCCCTGGCGGGACCAGCGACAGCACCGTCGTCGAGATGGCGGCCATCCCCGAGGCGAACGCCAGTCCGTGCTCGCCGCCTTCGAGTCGTGCTAGCTGCTTCTCAAGGGCCGCCCGCGTCGGGTTGCTCTCGCGCGAGTAGTCGTGTTCGTTGGCATTGTCCCCGCTACCCCACTCGAAGGTGCTCGAGAGGTGTATCGGCGGAATGACGTCGCTCGTTCCGCCTTTGTCGGGGCGCGTCGCGTTCTCAGCTGCCCCGACGGCGAGCGTCTTGAATCGGTTCTCGTGGAAACAGTCGTCATCTCGTGTCATAGGCGAATCACCGCAGAACCCGTTCGTGTGATANACTTAGACTTGCAGATCCAGGCGAGACTGTTTAGAAGCAAAAACAGGAGATGTAATTCAATTTGCGAAGACCGCACCTCACGTGAAATTAGCAAGAAAATCGACAACTCGGCCACCGCCTGTTATTCTGCTGAGCCTCTAAGCCTTGCACGGAATTTCTGACAGCCGTCGGGGGTATTGTCTGGTGGGTGTATGAGGATTTCTGCTAAACATGATAGTAGACGGCATATTCGTGGGACAAACGTTTTCTATTCGCGCCCCATT
>NZ_AOME01000056.1 GCF_000336935.1 Halococcus salifodinae DSM 8989
TCCCAAACCTCATCACAGTCCACGTTCAACGTCTCTCCGAGCAGGTCTCCGAGTTTCATGACCAATACTCGCTACGACCTGCTCATTCCTCAAGCTACCTCAACTAGACAGTGCCTCGTATGGCGTCCGTCTTCGAGCGCGATACGTCGACGATCGGCACCGTCGTCGGGATCACCGTGATGCTCATCGCCCTGTTCGGCTCCACGTTCCTGGGCTGGGAGTGGGGTGGTTCGGGACAGCCCGTAGCCCTCGTGATCGGGGGTGCTGCGGCCCTCGCGGCGGGGTGGGTCTCGTACCGAAAGCTCCGGGGCTGAGGGAAGCGGCGATCACTCCCAGCTGTCGGGCCAGACGCCCGCCGCGCGCATCCCCGGCTCCGCGCCGTCCTCGTGGAGGCGTTCGCGGAGAGCGTCGGTGTCGACGCGGTCGGGGTCGACCGTCGTGAGTTCGCGGACGAGGAGCGCGGCGAGCATTGCGTGCTCACGGAGGATGCGGGGATCGGCTTTATCGCGGGTGTCGGCCCGGGTGTGGGTCCAGCCGCGCTCCCACCGGCCGGCCTCGCCCGCGCGGTGGCTGTGGAGCTGGAGCGCCGGCACACCCTCGTGGAGAAACGGCCAGTGGTCGCTGTAGGGATGGGGACGGTCGCTCACCGAGATCGGCTGGGCGGTGTGATCGCTCACGCGCTCGGCCGCATCGGCCATCGCGTCGGCAGTGTGGGTGATCGCGTGGAGGTCGCGGTGGCGGCCGGCTCCGTCGACGTTGACGACCGCTTTCACGCGGTCGAGATCGACGGCCTCGGCGAGCGCCGCGCTGCCCATCAGGCCGAGCTCCTCACAGCCCACGCCCGCTACTCGAACCCCGCAGTCGAGATCGAGATCGGCGAGGATGCGAGCGGCGGCGACCGCGACCGTGATCCCGCAGCCGTTATCGAGCGCGCCCTCCGCGACATCGTGGGCGTCGTAGTGGGCGAGCAGCACGATCTCCTCGTCGGTATCGGGGCCCAGAGAACCGACAACGTTCTGACTCTCGCTCTGCTCGGTCGTCGCCGCCACAGCGATGGACGTGTCCGCCCCGCGGTCTGCGTACTCGGTGAGCCACGCGCCGGTCTCGTGGCTCACGCCGATTCCGGGGATCGCGGCCTCGTGATCGAACCGGAGCGCCCCGGTGGGCGGGAGCTGGCCGGGGCGGTGGTTGTGGAAGACGAACGCTGCCGCGCCAGCGGCCGCGGCGTGTCCGAGCTTCTCCATTCGGTGGACTCGACGCTCGCCCGCCGGCGAGTCGGTGCTCGCGAGCGCCACCTTCCCCCCGACATCGGCGGCATCGATCTCGTCGGGCGTTCCATGGCCGACGTCGACCAGCTCGCCGTGAACGTCGCCGGCCGGCGAGTACGGCAGCGCAAACGTCTCGAAGGAGCGATCGATCGGCTCGCCCGCCGCGAAACCGTTGTGGCCTGCTGGCGACATGCTGACCGCGAGTTCTGCGCGCCCGCGCGTCCAGCGCTGCATCTCGAAAGGTTCGATCGTGGGCCCGATCCCGGCGCTCTCCAATCCAGCGGCGACGAGGTCGGCGGCCCGGCGCTCGCCCGGATGGCCGCCGAGGCGGTCGTCGATCTCACAGAGTCGCGTCAGGAACTGCCACGGGAACTCGTCGCGCCACGCCGCACCGAGGGCGCGGTCGGTGTCGCTCATACGTTACGAAGCGGTCGCTCATATCTAAAAGACAGGACTAAATAGCTGCTCGTTGTCATTTTGGCTGTTGTATAATGCAGCTTGATGTACATATCCTAAGATTTTTTGTAGTTTGTCCTGTCGAGAGACTATGGCAGACAGTGGTGGCAATCAGCAGCAAACGACTCGTATTCAGCAATCGAGCCAACCATCGTTTGTCATTCGTGCGCTGTGGTACTTGCTCGTCGGGTGGTGGGCAACGGGCATCTGGCTCGGAATATCCTGGCTACTGAACCTCACCATCATCGGCATCCCACTCGGGATTAAGATGATCAACATGGTTCCGAAGGTACTGACGCTCAAAAGCACGCAGAACACCCAGATCGTCACTATCGGCGACACCGGAAGTAGCGTCGAAGTTCACGGACCGAGTCAGCGAAGTCTCGTCGTGAGAGGGGTGTATTTCCTCTTGGTCGGGTGGTGGGCAAGCGGCATTTGGATGGCGCTTGCGTGGCTCGTCTCATTGACGATCGTCGGGTTGCCGCTGGCGATATGGATGTACAATATGCTCCCGGCAATCGTCTCGCTGTATCGATACTGAGCAATACTCGCCAGCGATTCGGCCCCTCTCGCTAGCCGATCAGACCACAATTTGTGATTTGAGAAGGCTTACCTCAGTCCCCTCGCAACACTTGCCCATGAGTTCGGTTCCCGAACGCGGCGAGATCGACACCGAGTACACGTGGGATTTGGGCGACCTCTTCGCCTCGGACGAGGCGTGGGAAGACGCCTTCGACGCGGTCGAGGCACGCCTCGACGACCTCGCGGCCTACGAGGGGCGGACGACGGAGAGCGCCGCGACCCTGCTCGCAACGCTCGAAACCCGCGAGGAACTCATGCGCGAGGTCGCGAGCGTCGCCGCCTACGCCAAGCTCCGCAGCGACGAGGACACCACCGACCAACACTACCAGGCGCTCGCCTCGCGGTCGGGGACGCTCGCCACCGACGCCCGGAGCGCGGCGAGTTTTATCGAACCCGAACTCCAGGACTGCACGCGCGAGGAGCTCGACGCGATGGTCGACGAGGAACCCGAACTCGCGACCTACGAGCACTACTTCGATGACGTGCTCCGGATGAAACCCCACACCCGCTCGGCCGAGATCGAGGAGCTCCTCGCGGATCTCAGCGAGGTCACTGGCGGGGCGAGCGAGGTCTACAGCCTGCTCACCAACGCCGACATGGAGTTCCCCACGGTCGAGGATTCCGACGGTGATCCCGTCGAGATCTCGCTGAGCAACTTCACGACCCTCCAGAAACGCCCCGACCGCGACTTCCGTCGGGAGGTCCACGAGGAGTTCTACGACGAGTGGAGCGAGGTCCGGAACGCGGTCGGGACGGCCCACCACAACAGCGTGAAGGCGGACGTCAAACTCGCCGAAGCCCGCAACTACGACACCGCACGCGAGGCCTCGCTCGACGGCGCGAACATTCCGGTTTCGGTGTACGACACCCTGATCGACACGGTTCACGACAACCTCGACCTGTTGCAGCGCCACGCCGACCTCAAACAGGAGGCGCTCGGCGTCGACGAGCTCCAGATGTGGGACGTCTACATGCCGCTGGCCGACGACGAGAGCCCCGACGTGTCCTACGAGGAGGCCGAAGAACACGTCATCGAGGCGGTCGCGCCGCTCGGCGAGGACTACCAGAACCGGCTCGCGGAGGGTCTCGATTCCCGGTGGGTCGACGTCTACGAGAACGTGGGCAAGCAGTCGGGGGCCTACTCTGGAGGGACGTACGACTCCCAGCCGTACATCCTGATGAACTATCAGGACGACATCGACTCGATGTACACCCTGGCCCACGAGCTCGGCCACTCGTTGCACACCCAGCTCGCGAGCGAGACCCAGCCCTACGTGTATGGCGGCTACGAGATCTTCGTCGCCGAAGTCGCCTCCACAGTCAACGAGGCGCTCCTGACGAACCACCTGCTCGATACCGTCGAGGACGAACGGTTCCGCCGCCACGTGCTGAACGAGTATCTCGAACGGTTCCGATCGACGCTCTTTCGCCAGACGATGTTCGCGGAGTTCGAGAAGAAAACCCACGAGCTGGTCGAGGCGGGCGAGGCGCTCACCCCGGATCGGCTCGACGATATCTATCGCGGCCTGAAGGAGGAGTACTACGCGACGAGCGTCGTCGACGACCGGATCGCCCGCGAGTGGATGCGGATTCCCCACTTCTACCGGGCGTTCTACGTCTACCAGTACTCCACCGGGATCTCGGCGGCGGTCGCGCTCGCCGAGAGCATCCAGGAGGACGGCGAGGCTGCCGCGAAACCCTACCGGAAGTTCCTCGAATCCGGCTCACACGGATACCCCATCGATCTCCTCCGAGAGGCCGGCGTCGACATGACGACCGCCGACCCGATCGAGGCGGCGCTTGCGGCCTACGACGACGCACTCAGCGAGTTCGCGGCGCTGTCCTGAGGCCCATAATTCTCCCGAACCCAAAGGGACTTTTAACGCACGGCCCCTACCTTCGGGTATCGAATGTCACACAGCCCGTCCCTCCCGGACCGTCCCCGGCTCGATCTCGACCCCGAACTCACGGACGCCGAGCAGGTGTCGGCGCTCGACGAGCATCTCGCGGAGATCGCGCAGGTCCACGACGAGCTGGCCGAGCGACTCGACGACGCCGAGGCGCGCCGCGAGGAGCTCGAGAGCGAGGCGGGGCGGCTCCAGCGCGAGAACGAGACGCTCAAAACCTCCTCGCTGTACGTCGCCACGGTCGAGGAGCTGACCGACGAGGGTGCGATCGTGCGCCAGCACGGCAACAACCAGGAGGTGCTGACCGAGATCTCTCCGACGCTCGAAGAGGAGATCGGCAACGGTGATCGGGTTGCGGTCAACGATTCGTTCAGTGTGCAGCAGACCCTGTCGAGCGAGACCGACGCGCGCGCCCAGGCGATGCAGGTCGATACCCGCCCGCAGGTCACCTACGGCGACATCGGCGGGATCGACGACCAGATCCGCGAGGTACGCGAGGCCGTCGAACTCCCCCTGAAGAGCCCCGAACGGTTCGATACCGTGGGGATCGAGCCGCCGACCGGCGTGTTGCTCCACGGCCCGCCGGGCACGGGCAAGACGATGCTCGCGAAGGCGGTCGCGAACGGCACCGACGCCACCTTCATCAAGATGGCGGGCTCGGAGCTCGTCCGAAAGTTCATCGGCGAGGGCGCACGCCTCGTCCGGGACCTGTTCGAGCTCGCGAACGAGCACGAACCTGCCGTGATCTTCATCGACGAGCTCGACGCGGTCGCCGCCAAACGCACCGACTCGAAGACCTCTGGCGACGCCGAGGTCCAGCGCACGATGATGCAGCTGCTGAACGAGATGGACGGGTTCGACGAGCGCGGTGACGTCTCGATCATCGCCGCGACGAACCGCTTCGACATGCTCGATCCTGCGATCCTCCGGCCCGGCCGGTTCGACCGGCTCATCGAGGTTCCCGAACCCGACGCCGAGGGTCGCGAACAGATCTTCCAGATCCACACCCGCGGGACGACCCTCGACGACGACGTCGACTTCGAAGCACTCGCCGAACTGACCGCGGGACGGAGCGGCGCGGAGATCGAGAGTCTCGCGACCGAGGCCGGGATGTTCGCGATCCGCGAGGAGCGCACCGAGGTCGAGATGGACGACTTCGAGGCGGCCCTGGAGAAAGTCACGGACGACGACACCGCGGCCGAGCCGATCGCGTTCCACTGACGGCAGGCCGGGAGGCTGCCGACGGATCGATCCGAGAACCTCGTCCCGAAATCACAACCCTTCTCGCCCGCGCACCACTCCGTCAGACCATGAGCACGATCAGAATCGTCGCCGGCACGGGTCGAGGCCCGACGGCGATGGCGTCGTACGACACGGCGCTCGCCGATGCAGGAGTTCACAACTACAACCTCGTGTCTGTCTCCTCGATGATCCCCGCCGGTAGCGATATCGAACGTCACGACACTGCGCCCGATCTCGGCCCGGTGGGCGAGCGTCTCACCGTGGTCGAGGCGCGCGCCACGGTCGAAGCGCGCGCAACCGATGGGGCGGCGAGCGTGACGGGCAGCGCCGCGACCGACGACGTGGAACCGGCGGACGCGACCGCGGCCACTGCCGGACTCGGCTGGTCGGTCGCGGACGCGGGTCGCGGGATCTTCTACGAAGCGTCGGGGGCCGATCCGGAGACCGTCCGCGAGACGGTCTCAACGGGGTTGGCGGCGGGTCGGGACCTCCGCGAGTGGTCGTTCGACGACGAGGCGATCGTGATCGAAACCGTCGACAGTACGGCCGATGAGAACGATTCCGGACGGTTCGTGACGGCGATCGTGCTCGCGGTCTACGGCGAGAGCGAGCCGATCCTGTAGCGGGAGGTTTTTGACTGGGGCGCTCCTACCGTTCCTGTCCTTCTTATGAACGGAAACACGCCCTACGCGGGCCGGCCGGACGCGACCGCCGCTGGGCAGCGCGCGAGCGCCGATATTCCAGAGCTCTCGGCCGACGAGCGTCGTGAGCTCCGCGCCGGGCTCGATACGGTGGCGGCCCGGACCCGCGAGTTCCTCCCCGACGAGTACGTCGTCGGCGCACAGATCGTCGCCGGCACCAACGGTCCCGAAGGAACGATCGCGGTCCAGCCGCCCGTCGGCCCGGCCGTGAGCGCCGGATTCACTCCGGACGCCGAAGAGCTCGTCGACGGCATCCCCGACGAGGACCGCGACGAGGTCGCCCACCAGCTCGCCGCGACCGCCGCGCTCCAGGTCAAACAGGCCGTCGAGGACGCGATCGCGCCGGTCGCGCAGTAATCGTAATCGCTGCGAATTGAGTCACACAGTCACCCTCGGAGTGATTGTTGAGAGCTGATTTATTCGACCCGCTCAGGCCACCAACACGCCGAGTCGTGGGT
The DNA here is from genome assembly GCF_000336935.1 of Halococcus salifodinae DSM 8989. Taxonomy (NCBI): domain Archaea; kingdom Methanobacteriati; phylum Methanobacteriota; class Halobacteria; order Halobacteriales; family Halococcaceae; genus Halococcus; species Halococcus salifodinae. The sequence continues at coordinate 6,615 of NZ_AOME01000056.1, forward strand.
CGATGACGACGACTGATTGCACATCGACACCGACGAAACCCGCCTGATTATCGATCCACGGTGAGTCCTCTTGCTGACACCCTGTCAGAAACTAAGTGGTTATTGACAAAGTTATGGTATCGGGTTGTCCTTGATACTGAGAGACTGAGCTAGTAGTCTCAGATTCGTTCTGTCTTGAAGGACTACGGAGCCGTTGTTCGGTCTGCTGAAGCGTCCTCTGGCCGGTCGTTATTCCTCGGTGTTTCGTGGACGACGACTGTGTTGCCAAGACGGTCACCGATCCGCTGTCGCTTGTCCGTGGCCGACATTGCAATGAATCCGATGAGAAAGTAGAAGAGAGAGTCAATTATGTAAAGTAGATTCCGCACCACTGAGGAACTCAGAGAACACGGGCTGCCGTCTTCTTCTACGACTTTGATGCCAAACAGTTTCTTTCCGATGGTGTATCCGTCCCAGAACCCCTCCAGTAAAAACCAGTAGAAAATGATGGCGGCGGAACCGATCAAAAATATAATGGCGCTGATTACGGCCCCTGCATTGCCACCCATTGCACCGCCAAGTCCGACTATTCCAAAGAACATGATTGCAAACATGATAGCCGTGATTATCTGGTCGACTATCTGGGCTCCGATTCTGGCACCGACAACGCTAGTGTCGTCCCGTGTCGGTGGGGTTGGATATCCTGCCATATCCGGACATCTGCAATAGGCCACTTAAACCTAGTGAACATACTGCTGTGCGAACGACACGCTCGGCGTTTGCCACTCGTGTCCCCGCCGCAGGTCTATCAAAATAAGTACGAACCGCGTCCACTACCGTCGACCGACAGCAAAACTCAGTTCGCGTACGCTCCACTTGGCGGATCGTAGAACAGCGCGTAGCCGAGCGTGGCGAGTGCAGGTACCATCGCGACCGCAAGCGCCGCCGGCAGCGACGCGCTCGACACGACGCCAACGGCCCAGCCCGCGACGAGCAGCACGGGCAGAACGAGGAGCACGAGGTCCGCTGGCGCGACCGTCGGCCGGCGCTCGCGGATGAGTTCGACGACCGACTCACCGTCGTCGCGCTGGCTGGAGCGAGTCATCGTTCACGTCGCACTGACTCGTGCCGGCTAATTAAATATTATTACTGCGTGTGCAACCCGGACTACTTCCCCCAGAAGGGGTCGCGCTGGCGGTGTTTGTCGAGATAGATGTGCAGCGCTTCGAGCTCGTCGGCCGGAATGTCGTCGGTGAGCTCCTGTTCGAGCACTTTCGCGTGTTTCTCGGGGATCTCCGACCACAGCTCGTCGCCCTCCTCGATCTGGCGACCCACCGTGGGGCCGTCGATGGCGACGCTGACGCGCTCTCCCGCGCGGGCCTGATCGACGTCCTCACCCTGCTCTTGGATCCCCTTGACCTGGCCGAGGCGCTCGGGCTGGTTGCCCTCGAAGTTCACCACCCGCGAGTTCTGCTTCAGCGTGCCCGTCAGGACTTCGACGCCGACCACAGCGGGATCGTTCTGGCGGAAGGTGTGATCCGGAAGGAGCTGGAATCGGGCGGGGCGGGCGATGTTGTCGAGGATCGCGTCCTGCTGGGCGCGCTCGCGCTCCTCGATGAACTCCTCGTACTCCTCGACCAACCGATAGATCACGTCGCTTTCGAAGATCCGGACATCCTCGACATCGGCCCGGTCGGCGGCATCGTCGAGCACATCGATCCCGAAGGCCATCACGGTCTCGTGGCGTTCCTCGTCGGCGGTGCTCGCCACCGTGACATCGCGCGGCGCGACGTCGCCGACCTCCGCGCGCACGATCGGGATTTCAGCCTCGTCGAGCGCGTCCGCAACTGCTTCCAAGCTGCCGAGCGTGTCGGCCTTGACCACGACGCCCTGCTCCTCGGTGGTGACACCGAGCGCGGCGAGTTCGGCCTCGACTTCCTCCACGATGTCCTCGCGCTGGCGGTTCCTGAGCACCCGGACCGGCGCGCCCGCCATCGCGCTATCGAGATCGGGTGCGGCGATCTTCAGCCCCGCCGCCGCGGTCACCGACTCGACCTCCTCGAATCGCTTTTCGGTGCGGATCTCGGCGAGCGGCCGGGGCTGGAGCAGCGCGCGCACGTCGGTCACGATCGGATCGCCCGTCCCGCCGACCACGATCGTGTCGTCCGCCGTCACCGTGCCGTCGTAGAGCACCACGTCGATCGCCGTCCCAAACCCTTTCTGCTCTTTGACCTCCAACACTGTGCCTGCGCCCGGCCCGTCGACATCGATCGCCATCGCGTCCTTGAGATAGCGCTGGGAGAGACCCATCAGCACGGTGAGAAGGTCGGGGACGCCCTCGCCGGTTTCGGCGCTGACGGGAACGACGCCGACGTTGTTGGCGAAGTTCTGGACGCGCCAGTACATGTCCGCCGAGAAGTCGTGATCGGAGAGGTCGCCGATGAGGTCGTAGAGGCGTTCGTCGAGCGTCGAGCGCGCACGGTCGGACTGGGCGTCGTAGCTCCCCTGGATCGGGGTGTTCTCCTGTGGGTTCCAACCCGGCGTCGTGTCGACCTTGTTCGCCGCCACGACGAACGGCGTCTCGGTCCGCTGGAGGATGTCGATCGCCTCGATGGTCTGGGGCTGGAACCCGTCGTTGACGTCGATCACGAGGATCGCGATATCCGCGAGCGCCCCACCCCGAGAGCGCAGCGTCGAGAAGGAGTGGTGGCCCGGCGTGTCGATGAACAGCAGGCCGGGAAGGTCGAAGTCGGTCGGATCGACCAGCGAGCCCGCGATCTCGGAGACGGTTTCGAGCGGGACGGCGGTCGCGCCGATGTGCTGGGTGATCGCGCCCGCCTCGCCATCGATCACCGTCGAGCCCCGGATCCGATCGAGCAGGCTGGTCTTGCCGTGGTCGACGTGACCGAGCACGGCGACGATCGGTGTTCGAAGCGTCTCACCAGTAGAATCGGCCGCGTCGGCGTCCGTGTGTGTCTCAGACATCTATCTCACCCGAGAGAAACTCGTTGTGTGATACAGCCGACGGCCGTAGTTAAGTTCGTCGTCACGCGGGTCGTGCCGATCGCGGCGATCCATCGCGTTCGCGACTCGGAGCCTCCGTGGTGTTTATAATGACAGCCCCCAGTAGACCGGGTATGCCGGACGTACTCGCACGGAGCCTGCTCGACAAGGCCGTCATGGGCTCGGATGGAACCGAACTCGGCACGCTCTCGACCGTAACGCTCGACTCCGAGACGGGACAGCTCCACGACCTCGTCATCACGCCCCGAAACGAGGCCGAGGGGCAGATCGACCTCGAACGCGACGACGAGGGCCGGTACACGGTCCCGATCGGCAGCGTCCAGGCGGTCAAAGACCACATCGTCGTCGGTCGGTGATGGAACTCTTAGACGCCTCGGCGTTCATCCACGAGTACGACGCCGACGGAGACATCGCGACGATCCCCGCGGTCGAAGCCGAACTCGACGGCGAGAGCGCCTACCGCTTCGACGCGCTCGAAGGCGGCGGAATGTACATCCACGTCCCCGAGGAGGCGGTCGTCGAACGGGTCGAACGCACCGCCCGCGAGAGCGGCGACGCGGCGGAGCTCTCGACCACCGACGTCCGACTCCTCGCGGCCGCATTCGAACTCGATGCACGACTCGTGACCGACGACTACGCGATGCAGAACGTCGCCAAGCGCCTCGACGTGCGGATCGAACTCATCGCGCGCGAGGGGATCACCGAGGAACGCGACTGGGAGTTCCAGTGTGCGGGCTGTGGCCGCGAGTTCGACGAGAACAAGGATCGGTGTCCGATCTGCGGCAGCGATCTCGCCCGGAAGAACCCCTCGTAGCCGCGACGAGCTGTTTTCGACCTACAGCAGCGCGGGCGCGCTCCCGGTCGCATCCACCCACTGGATCGCGAACAGGGTAGCGTTGTAGAGCCCGTGGACGACGATCGGCACGAGGAGGTTCTGTGTGCGTTCGTAGATCCCGCCGAGAACCACGCCGAGCAGCGCCGCGACGACGACGTACGCCAGCTGTCCGGTGCCGCCGCCGATGAGTGCGATCAGGTGGACCGCCCCGAACAGCGCGCTCGCGATCCCGACCGCGACCGCCGGGCCGAACGCCCGCCGGAGCAGCCCCTGGGCGGCCCCCCGGAAGACGAGCTCCTCGAAGGGCGCGACGAACAGCAACGTGACCGGGATCATGTAGAGGAACACGACCGGGTTCTCGCGGCCCATCGCGATGACCTGGTTCGTGGCGGGCACGATCCCGAACTGCGAGAGGACGGCACTGACGCCGGTCGAGAGAGTCAAGAGAGTGACGACACCGGCGACGATCCAGCCGACGCCCCGGAGATCGATCGCACGCGCCCGCAGCACCGACCACGCGTCGGCGAGTGTGAGATACGCGGCGACCGCGATCCCGAAGCCGACGAACTGAGCGATCGAGCGGACGATGTAGTTGAGCGTGGTATCGAACCCGGCGATCCCCGTCTCGATGAGCACGGTGGACGCAAGCGACGCGGCGACGCTCCCGAGGAGAACGGCGAGCGCGATGACGGTGACCGCCGACAGAAGATCGAGGAGCGCGCTTTGTCCATCGACACCCGCAGATTCGCGGTGATCCGACGCCATACGTTGCGCAGGCTTGGAACGCCGGGCGAATACGTCCTCCGATCTTTCGTCGATCGTAGCGGTCTCCGGTCGACGTCGGTCACGCGGTCACTCGACGACGAGTTCGGTCTTCTCGTCCACGGCGTCGGCCTCCGCGAACTCGCCGCCGCCGAGCAGCCCGCGCGCCGCGCGCTTGCCCCACTCGACCGCGGGTTGGTTGAACGTCTCGATCCCGTAGAGTTCGCCCGCGAGAACGCAGGCGGCCTCCATCGTGTAGAGCAGTTCCCCAACCGCGCGCTCGTCGAGCCGGTCGAGTTCGATGCGAACGGAGGGCCGGTCGGCGGCCGCGAGGCTGGCCTCGGTGGCGTCGAACTCCGCGTCGAGTAGATCGCCCAGACCTGTTCCGCCGAGGTAGGCGAGTTCCTCGCGGTCGGTGGCCGGGATCTCCCGATCGGGTCGCTCGCGCGGGCGGACCAGCGTCACGAGCGTGTTCGCCGGGCCCGCCCGGTAGCGCTGGAGCTGTGAGTGTTGGTCGGTCGCACCGAGCGCCCGGGTGGGGAGCTGGCCGAGACCGTCCTTCCCCAGACTTTCGGCCCAGAGCTGGGCGAACCACTCCGCGAACGGCTCCAAGGACTCGGCGTAGGGCATCATCGCGTTGACCGCCGCCCCCCGCACGTCGAGCGCGTACGCGATCGCGCCGTAGGCGTAGGCGGGTGTGTCGAACAGCGACCCCGAGAGGTCGGCCGCGCGCCGGCTGCCGTCGAGCACGGCTTCGATGTCGTGGCCGCGGATCGCTGCCGGGACGAGACCCACAGCGGAGAGTGCAGAGAAGCGACCCGGCACGCCGTCAGGAACGGTGAGTGCGGGCAGGTCGTGAGTCTCGGCGAGGTCGCGGAGCGGGCCCGATTCGCCGGTGGTCACCACCGTCCGATCGGTCCAGTCGACGCCCGCCGCGTCGTACGCTGCACGGGCCACGAGGAAGTTCGCCAGCGTCTCGGCGGTCGTTCCAGAGCGCGAAACGACGTTGATGACTGTGTCGTCGAGCGGAAGCGCGTCGAGGGTGCGCGAGACGTGTTCGGGATCGACGTTGTCCAGCGTGTGAACATTGGAATCGCCGAGCGCGCCAGCGATCGTGGCTGCACCGAGCGCGCTCCCCCCGATTCCGACCACGAGGACGTGTTCGGCCCCCTGAAGGGGAGCGACCGCCTCAGTGATCGCGTCGGGATCAGTAGTGTGCGGGAGGTTCAGCGCGGCGTAGCCGAACTCGTCGGCATCGCGGCCGCGTTCGATCCGGTCGTGGCAGATCGCGACTCGGTCGTCGAGCCGGGAGAGTGCGTCCCGCGAGATGCCCGGACTGGCCTCGGCGGCGAGCGCGTTGCCGATATCGATTTGCATAGGTGGGGTGGCTCACCCCGTGGTAAAGTCGTTGTCGACCGCGGCGCTTAATCGCCCGGCCGCCCGAGTTTCGGCATGGCCGACGGCTCCGGTACGGTAGAGGGCTCCGAGAGGACCGACGGGGTCGGCGAACACGGCGACGACGAGACGACGTACTCGGGACTGCTGACCGCGATCCCCTACGCGTTTCGCACGAGTCGCTCCCGGCTGTTCAGGGGATATGCGGCCGTCGGGACGCTCGCAACCATCCTGGTGACGGTGTTGATGACGCTCGCACTCGTCACGGTGTTCGGCGCGACCGCGACCGGGACGGGCGGCGGGTCGCTGACCCTCTCGCGGGCGTTTTACGTGGTCGTCGGGCTGTTCGTGGTCGGGCCGATGCTCGCACCGATCCTCCTGGTCGCGCGACGACACCGCCGCGAGGGGTCGACGGCGCGCTACGACGCGGCGCTCGGACTCGCCGGGTTCGTCTACTTCGGCTCGCTGTATCTGGGACTGCTGATCTCGGTGCCACCGGGCCAGCAGGAGTCCGTCAACGGGGCGTTCGCACCGCTCGTGGAGTGGTTCTACACGCTCCCCCAGCTCGCCGGCCTCGCGCCCCCGGTGCTCGCCGCGGTGCTGATCTGGGTGGCCCACCGACTCACACGCTGATACCAACTGCCACCCGCAACGCGACCGGAAAGCCTCAATCCATCGGCGGCCGAAGCGTCGGTATGGCAAAGCACGGAACCTTTCTCGTCACGCACGCCGACGACGATTCGGCGGTGTTGAAGGATACTGCGGACGGCCAGGTCCACACGCTCGCCACGAACCCCGATCCGGGTGGCGACGAACTGGTAGCAGGTGAGGCGATCGAGGCCACCATCGCGCCCGAACCGCCCATGGAAGTGGCGTGGGAACTCCGCGAGATCGACGACCGACGATCGCTGACCGTCGAACGGAGCCCCGAACCGCCGACGACCCAGGAGCGAGAGATCGGTGCCGATCAGGAGGCAGGCGATCTCACCCGACGCGATCGGGCTGGTGTCGGCGAGATTCACGTGCTCACCGTACCGCCTGAACGGACCGAAGCCGCAGTTGAGGACGTGGTGGATGACGAGGCGACGCTGGTGCGGGCGGCCGATCTCGGCGTCGTGCGCGTCGAAGTCCGATCTGACGATGAGGACGGTGTGGTGAGCGTGCGCTACATGCCCTGAGTGAGTGTCACGTCAACAGAAAGCTTATTCGAAGGGGATCGAAATCAGAGATCAGTCACGCATGGATCGAAGGAAAATCGTGGCGGGACTGCTCGTCACGGCGATCTGTCTGCTCGCGGTGGGCGCGTTCTCGACGGCGGCCACCGCACAGTACGACCCGGTGAACGAAACCGAACCGAACGACGACCGGGAGAGCGCGACAGCCATCGAAGAACGACGGTTCGTCGAGGGAGTTGCGAACGAGTCGGACGAGGACTGGTTCAGCTTCGATGCCCGAGCCGGCCATGCGATCAGAGTGACTGGTGGCATGGGGATGGGATCCGCCGATCTCACGCTGTACGGCCCGAACGGCAACCAGCTCGGCAGCGGCAACACCGGCGGAACGGAGGACAACGCCGTCATCGGCGTCACAGCACCAACGGATGGCACGTACTACGTTCGGGCCAGCGGAGTGGATGAGTACAAACAGGGATATAATTTCGCCGTCGCAACCACGCCCCCGGATAGGTTCGAGCCGAACGACGACCGGCAGGGAGCACCGTCAGTCGATCCGGACACGACGGTTTCGGGGACGATCGTCAATACGACGAACGCCCGTGACGAGGACTGGTTCGCGGTCGAGGCGGACGCGGGCGAGAACGTCTTCGCAACCGTCGGTTTGAACGACACCGGCGCTGAGTTCGGGCAGAACGTCCGCGTCGGAATCTACGACGCCGAAGGGAACCGGGTCGGCGAGTTCGGCAGCTCCTCCACCACGATAGACGGGCTCGACGTACGAGGGAACACGACCGAGCAGTTCTCGTCGTCGGCCGACGCCGGGGATCGATACGCCGTCTCCGAACCCGGAACGTACTACGTCCGTGTCTCCGCCGCCGAGACCCGCCTCACCGGCTTCACCGGGTACGACCTCACGATCAACGTGGGCGAGGGACGGTTGGGGGGAGCGCCGGTTCCCCCGGAGAACGAACTCCAGCAGGCGGCCGAGAAGCTGGCCCCGAACGCACAACAGGAGAGCGAACCGAACGGCGAGGCGACGGACGCAACACAGATCGCCCGCCCCACCGTCAGGGGCGTGGCCACCCTGAACGACACCGATTACTTCACACTCGATGTCGAAGAGGGCGAAGAGATTTCGCTCGAAGCAACCCTCGCAGACGGAGCGAACTACGGTGCGCTGTCGGTGGATCTACGCACGCCCGACGGAAACACGATAGTTAGCGGGAGTACGGTCGATCCCGGCACATCCGCCACCATCGCCGACGAAGCTGCCGAACGGAGCGGAAAATATCTGGTCACAGTGCGGCCGGCCGAAGGAGTCGGTCCGTATGGATTGACACGACCGAACGCATACGCGCTGAACGTCGAGCCGAGTCCCGAGAGTGAGTCGAGCGGCCCCACGTCACTCGTCATCATCGGCGGCAGTCCGGATGACAAGGTCACGTACAGAGTGGGCTTCGATGGCAGCGTCGAACGCAGCGGCGCAAGCCACGGCGCACCGATCGACGACGATGGCGTCACCGTCGACAGGGACGTCGACGAAATCGGTAACTCGCGAATCGACGGTCGGCTCGGCGGTGGCGGCGACGCCTATCTCGTCGACGGCTCGATTACGGGCCTCGAACTCGACGGCGACGCACAGGTGTTCATCGACGGCGAGGAGGTCGATCCGGACTCGCTTGGTAGCGTTCCCGATGAGGAAACCGCAACGCCGACCCCGACACCGACAGCCACGCCAACTCCCACACCCACCGCAACCGCCACGCCGACGCCAACCGCGACTGCCACCCCGACACAGACACCGACTGCGACCGCAACAGCGACAGAGACCACAACAGCCACCGAGACCGCAACACAACGCCCGACCACGGAACCGACGACGACCGAAACCACGCGAGCGGCGACCACGACCACGAACGCCAGCGGCGAGGTCGTCGGCAGTACTGCGACTGAGACGACCACATCGACCGGCCCTGGCTTCGGCTTCGTGGGCGCACTACTCGCGGCGATCGTGGCCACCGTGCTCGCGGTCCGGAAGCGCTGACCGGACGTCGATTAGGCGGTCGACGAACACCGCGGAACAGAAAACATATATCACGTTGCCATGAAGCCGAGCGGAAGCCATGAGTCGTACAACGATGTCGAGTCGGGTCGCGATCCTCGCGGTAGCGTTCGCAATCGTATCGAGTGTGCTCGCGCCAGCGGTAGTCGCACAGTCTAGCAACCAGATAGAAAGTGAGCCGAACGACACCCGCGAGAGCGCGACGTCGATCGAAAAGGGGCAGTTCGTCGAGGGCACGGTGAGCGCCAGCGACGAGGACTGGCTCGCGTTCGACGCCGAGGCCGGCCACGCCATCAGAGTGACCGGCGGTATCGGAGCGGAGTCGCCGTCGATCACGCTGTACGGGCCGAACGGCGAGCAACTCGGCAGCGGAACGACCGGCGGGACGGCGGATGCGGTCGAGATCAGTACGACGGCTCCCGAAACGGGGACGTACTACCTCCGGACGAGTTTCGATAGCGAGTACGACGCGCGATACGGCGTCACGGTCGCAACCGGAGCGCCTGATAGTTTCGAGACGAACGACGACCGCGGGAGTGCAGCGGCGATCGAACCCGGTAGCTCACACGACGCGACGCTCTTTGCGGGCGAAGACGACTGGTTCGCGGTCGAGGCCGACGCGGGCGAGAACGTCACCGCCAGCGCCGAGCTGACGAACACCGGTGGTGAGGTCTCCCAGAACGTCCGGATGGAGCTCTACGACTCCGACGGCAACCGTGTCGGCGAGGTCGGGGAGAACCCGACCCAGGTCGACAGCGCATCGAACCGCACCTACGGATCGCCGGTCGGCTACCAGCCGGTCGCGAGCCAGTATCACGTCGCCAGCGAGTCCGGCACGTACTACGTCCGTGTCAGTCCGGCCGAATCCGGGAGCGTCGCCGGGTTCGTCGGCTACGAACTGTCCGTCGGGACGGCCGGTGGCTCCGACGACGGATCGTCGGGCGACGCCAGATCGCTGGTGATCGTCGGTGGCAGCCCGGAGGACAAGGTCTCCTACGATGTCGGCTTCGAGGGGAGCACCGAGCGGAGCGGCGAGAGCCACGGCGCGCCGATCGAGGATCGTCACGTGACCGTCGATAGGGACGTCGACGAGATCGGTGACGGCAGGATCGACGGCCGGCTCGGCGGCGGCGGCGACGCGTATCTGATCGATGGTGAAGTGACGGGACTCGAACTCGACGGCGAGGCGCGGGTCTTCATCGACGGCGAGGAGGTCGATCCGGACTCGCTTGGCGGCGTTGCCGCGGAGGACACCGCAACGCCGACACCGACGCCGACCGCGACGCCTACTCCCACGCCAACCGAGACGGCAACCGCGACACCGACGCCGACTGCAACACAGACAGCGACTCCCACGCCGACCGCAACACCAACACCCACCTCGACGCAGACCGCAACGCCAACCACGACGGCGACCTCGACGACGACTGACACCGTAACGACGACCGATACACCGACCCACACCACGACCGGAACGGCCAACGTCACGACCGAAACGGCCAACGCCACGACCGGAACGGCCAACGTCACGACCGGGACGGCCAACGCCACGACCAACGACACCGGTGGACAGGTCGTCGGCGGAGCGGACGCCCAGAACGAAACCACGTCGTCAGGTGGTCCCGGGTTCGGTCTCGTTGGCGGTGCCGTCGCGGTGTTGGCGGCGATTGCGCTCGCCGTGCGGCGAGACTGACTGGATCGTTCGGACGACCGCAGCGGGGCGATTCGAGGCGATATACGAAGGCTTATTCGGGGGCGTTCCGCACCGCAGGACATGGTTGCGTTCGACGTGCCGGACGTGGAGTACACCCGGTACTCGAACCGTCAGCTCGCGGCGATCCCGCTGGCGGTGCTCGCGCTCGCGCTGGTTGTGCTCGCCGGCTGGTACGTCGTGACCGGCGCACCGGTGACGCCGGGGATCGCGTTCACTGGCGGCAGCGAGATCCAGATCGTGACAGACGACAGCCAGGCCGCGATCGAGGACGCCTTCGCCACCGAGCCCGAGTCGGTGCGGGCGGTCCGCGGCGAAGGCAGCTACATCGTCACGTTCCAGTCGACCGACACCGACGCGATCCGGGCGAGCGCCGATCAGGCCGGCTACGAGGTCGAGTCCATCCAGGGAACCTCGGCGACCTTTGGCTCGCGGACCCAGCAGCTCGGTCTGCTCGGCCTCGGCGCGGCGTTCGTCGGGATGGCACTGTTGGTGTTCGCGATGTTCCGGACGTTCATCCCCTCGGTCGCGGTGGTGCTGTCGGCGTTTTCGGACATGGTGATCCCGCTCGCGCTGATGAACGTCTTCGGGATCAAGCTCTCGCTCGGGACCGTCGCCGCACTCCTGATGCTGATCGGGTACAGCGTCGACTCCGACATCCTGCTCAACAACCACATCCTTCGGCGGCGTGGTGACTTCTACGAGAGCACCTACCGCGCGATGCGGACCGGAGTGACGATGACGCTGACGTCGCTCTCGGCGATGGCGGTGATGGCGATCGTCTCGACGTACTTCGACATTCCGCTCCTACCCGAGATCGGGACCGTGCTGGTGTTCGGGCTCGCGGCCGATCTGATGAACACCTATCTGATGAACGTGAGTCTGCTGCGGTGGTACAAGTACGAGGGCGTGGCGCGATGATCCGGGAGAACTGGCGGCTCGTCCTGCTCGTCGTGTTCGTGATCGCTGCCGGGGTCGCGCTGTTCGCGCCCCCACTCGGCGGTGGCGGGGCGAACGCGACCGCCGCCGCGCCGACCGCCGAGGGGCCGACCAACCTCCAGTTCGGACTCGAACTCTCCGGCGGGACGCGGATCCGCGCGCCGCTCGTCGGGCTGACCGCCGAGGGCGTCGATGTCGAACGGGGCAGTCAGGCGAACGTCACTGGGGAGGTCGCGAGCGCGCTGAACGTCTCCGGGGCGGACGTCCAGACCCGGGTCGGCAACGGTTCGGCCACCGTCGAGGTGTTCCCCGATCGGGTCACGAGCGACGGAGCCGCCGGTGCGCCCGGCAACGTCTCACAAGAGGAGTTCACACGGGCGCTCCAGTCCGCAGGCCTCGACGTTTCGAGGGGCGACGTCAGCCAGGGTGTGACCGACCAGACCTACGAGACGGCGGTCAACACCCTCGACAACAAGGTCAGCGAGTCAGGACTTGCGGGCGGGTCGGTACAAACCGTCCAATCGGGGGGCGAGCAGTACATCCAGATCGAGGTACCGAACCAGAACCGCTCGGAGGTTCAGGACCTCGTCGCCGATCAGGGCCGAGTGACGACGGTGGCGTACTTCCCGGTCGAAGGGAACGAGACACCGGCCTACTGCGAGCCGGGGAGCTGGGAGAACACCACGTCGAACGGCACAGTACCGGAGGGGTACTGTAGCGTGACGGTGCTCGACAGCCAGGAGGGGTTTCAGAACATCGAACCCGTCACGCGCGATCGGGATGGACAGCCGGTCGTTCCAGTGACACTGTCTGACGAGGCTGCCGGACCGTTTGCGACGGACATGCGCCAGTACGGATTCGACAACCCGGCGAACGGGACGTGCCGGTTCGAGGAGAGCCGGACCGGTCACTGCCTGCTCACCGTGGTCGACGGACAAGTGGTCTACGCCGCAGGTGTCAATCCGAACCTCGCCCGATCGTTCGCCGGCGACGACTTCGAGAACCGGCCGGCGTATCAGACCTCCGCACCGAACATCTCGGAGGCACAAGAACTCCAGGTCGACCTCCAGGCCGGCGCACTGCCTGCCCGACTCGACCTCGATGCGGGGACGAGTCAGTTCATCCTGCCGGATCTCGCCGAGAAGTTCAAGCGCTTCTCGCTCATCACGGGACTGATCGCGGTGCTCGCGGTGGCGGTCACGGTGTTCATCCGGTATCGTGACCCGCGGGTGGCGATTCCGATGGTGTTGACCGCGCTCGCGGAGGTGTTCATCCTGCTCGGGTTCGCGTCGGCGGTCGGGCTCGCGCTCGATCTCTCGTACATCGCCGGGTTCGTCGCGGTGATCGGCACCGGGGTCGACGACCTCGTGATCATCGCCGACGAGATCCTCCAGAGCGACGTCAAGACCGGCCGGGTGTTCCAGAGCCGGTTCCGCCGGGCGCTGTGGGTCATCGGCGCGGCCGCCGCCACCACCATCGTCGCGATGAGCCCGCTCGCCATCCTCAGCCTCGGCGATCTCCGTGGGTTCGCCATCATCACCATCGTCGGCGTGCTCATCGGGGTCCTGATCACCCGCCCGGCCTACGGTAACATCCTCCGGAACCTCGTGACCGGGGACTGACGGCGGGAGATCTGACGATCCGTCTCGATCGAGCCGGCGAAGCGTCATTGGACCATTTGTTGTCGGCGCGCGGCTGCACGGCGCTCCGACGGAGCGCCGTGCAACCCCCGTGCGAGGGATGACTGAGTGAAGCGAGCAACGCGAGCGAACGAGGGAGTCGGCTGGGGAGGTGTGTGGGCGGTAGGTGTCTGTGATCGAACCGTGAACGAGCAACGCGAGTGAGCGGGTGTTTTTAGCCCACCGGAAGACGCTTCGCGTCTTCCGAGCCTTGCTTCGCTACGCTCAGCAAGACAGGTTTTTGCGACGAGTGGTGGACGAGCGGTGCGAGGTGCGAACGGAGTGAGCGTGGTTCGAAAGACGCTTCGCGTCTTTCGTCATCACGAGAGAGCTTCGCTCTCTCGGACGACCTCGATAGCGAACGGGGAGCGAATGCGACCCGTGAGCGACCGCAGGGAGCGAGCGCACCCGAGGAGTGAAAAAGTGGGTGCGGGAGGCGTGTGGGCTGTGCGGGGCGGTGCGAACGGTTCGGTCGAAAAGGGATCAGGTTCGTGTTCGACACCGCTACCGTGCTTCACTCGGGGCCACAGTCCGTATCGCCGGATTCACAGACAAGGTCGGGATCGACCGCATAGATCGTCACTGCCCGATTCTCGAACGCGACCGAGACGTTCGGCTGGCGCGCGTAGTTCTGGACGTCGCCGTAGCGGTCGCGCTCCGGTGGCCCGACGTAGATGTAACGGACATCGTATCTGTCGAGCACCGGCGCGCCCGCCGACCAGGGTTCGGTGTAGATCGTGTTCACGGCCGCGACGCGCTCCTCGAACGCCGCCGCGCCGCGATAGCCGCGCTCGTGTCGCCACCCGATCACGGTCGGGACGCCGGTGAGGGTCGCGGGCGCGCTCGTCCACGTGTACATCTGGGTTCCCGGCTCGGTAACGATGTTCGGCTGGCCGGAGCGGTTGTCGAGCCACGCGATCGATTCGGCCTGGGCCGGCCAGGATTGTTCGACGAACCGCGTTCCGTCGAGGGTCGGATCGAGACCGGCAGACTCGGCGGGCGGGTCGTCGAAGTGTGCCGATAGCGCGAGGCCGGCGAACGTGCCGGTGGCCGGCACCACGAGCGCCGTGACGGCGAGGACGGCGAGCCCGGCAGCGAGCGCAGTGCGGGGGACCGATCGACCGGCGAGTGCGCGACCGAACGCGTCGCGGGCGGCCGCGAGCAGCCACGCGAGTGCGACGCCGGCGGCGGTGCCCCAGAGCACCCAGACCTGGAGGTACACCTTGAAGACGGTCTTCCAGCGCACGTTCTGGGTGATCGAGCCCGCGCTCACGTACGCGAACTCCACCGCGAGCACGAGCCCCGCGCCCGCGACGATCAACACCGTCTCGTAGCCGATGGGCGATCCAGCATCGAACAGCGTTGCCGCCGCGTCGGACGAACGGCGACGCTCCGGAGGGCGATTTCCGTCCACCGGTTCCTCCGTCGGCTCCCGTGAGGTGTCGGCACGTGTGCGACACAGCACCCAGCCGACGACGACGAACGGGCCGGCGAGCGCGACCGCCGCGAGGTCGACGGCCAATCCGAGCACGGCGAGCACCGCGACGCTTGCGACGCCCACGACGGCGAGCGCTCTCGGCGGCGCGCGCGCGAGTCGAGCTCGCAGCCATCGCGGCCGGCGCGCGACGAGGTAGAGCGCGAAGAGCGTGAGGAAGGCTCCATGGACGAGAAACAGCTCGCCGAGGCCGCTGCGCGGTGGGAGGAACCTGACCCCGCGGACTTCCGGGCTGTGAAAGAGGAGGAACGGCGACGCGAGTACCGCACCCGCGAGGCCGCCGGCGCACGCGACCCCGGTCGCGACGAGCGTTCGCGAGAGTTCGTGTCGGAGCCGGGCGAGACTGGCCGTGGCGTCCGGCGGGGCGGGGAGATGCCGGGCGATCGCGTCGGGCAGCAGCGTCGCCGGTCGAGCGTCACCAAGGGCGAGCGAGAGCCAGAGCACGCCGACCGCGCTCGGCACGCTCCACGTGCTGATCAGCGCACACAGGCCCACCGCCGGCGGGAACGCGACGAAGACGAGCGCGCGCCGGCGGGTGAGAACGGTCTCGGGAGTTCGGTAGTACGCAAAGGAGAGTGCGACGCAGCCGAGCAGGAACGTCATCGCGATCATGAACGCGCTCAGGTCGCCGTTGAGGAACGACCAGAGCGGGAAGACGTTGAGCGTCCCGTCGATCACGTACCGGCCGTACCAGTACGAGAAGTTTTTCGGGACAGTGAGGTTCGCGAGCGCCTCCTCGTAGGGGACGCCGCGGACGCCCGCGAACAGGACACGGCCGTACTGTGCGGCGAGATCGTCGGGGAGCAAACCGAGGAGCATTCTTCCGGGCGTCGCGAGATTACCCCCCACTCCGACGAAGAGGGCCGCGAGCGCGCCCGCGAGGCGGTGCGAGTGACCGTGAGAGTCCGCGATCGCACCCGCGAGACCGTAGGCGGCGGTCACGAGCGAGGCAAAGAATCCCGCGAGCGCGAGGTTGTACGCGTAGCGCGCGGGCGTGTCGGTGAGCATCGAGAGCAGCGCGGTCATCACGAACCCACCGTAGTAGTACCGGAGACGCTCGCCCGCGAACCAGAAGTCCTCCGGCGGTAGTCGATCCGCGCGCAGCACCGTCTGAATCAGCCCGAAATCGAGAAACTTCTCGCCGCCACCGGGATGCACCGCCGGATCGATCGCCCGGATCGCGAGCATGAACCCAAAGGCGAGCCCGAACACCGCCATCGCGGCAGCGAGACCTCGAAGGTGGATCGACCCGCCGGCGCGGATCGCGAGACCCGACGCGACGAGGAGGACCACGACAGCGATCCCGACCGCGACCGGCCCGAACGTGACGTGGCCGACCCAGTAGGCGACCAGCGTGAGGACCGTGAGCGAGATCGGGAGCGCGAACGTCGCGCCGCGGTCGGGGAAGCGCTCGAACAGCAGGGACGCGATCGGGAGTCCGACGAGCGCGAGGAGGGCGTAGGCCACGAACCACAGGGCGACGAGACCGTACTCCATTCGACCGACCAACCGGCGCGGGACGCCAAAGGGATTCCGTTCGTAGCGTCGCTATCGGTCCGCGAACAACCGCCGGACAGCCGGTGCGTGGTGGGATGCAGTCACCGCGGTCGGCGCGCGGCTGCGCGCGAGGGATGAGCGACGCGAGAGGTGAGCGGCGCGAGAGGTGAGCGGCGCGAGCGAAGCGAGGGCCGCCAAGCGAACGGGGTGCAAAGCGACCCGTGAGCGAAACGAGCGGAGCGAATCGGTTGGGGAGGCGTGTGGACGGTTGTAGTGCTGTGCGGTGGGACCAGTAGTCGGGCCACGAGTGACCGAAGGGAGCGAGCGGGTGTTTTTAGTCCAGGTTTTTGCGAGGAGTGGTTGGCGAACGAAGTGAGCCAACCCGACGAAGTAAAAAAGTGGATGCGGGAGGCGTGTGGGCGTTGCGGTGCTGTGCGGACAATCATTTGTGTCGGCACTCACGGTTCGTGTTCTCGCACTCACTGACGATTCATAATCGCTCAGAACTCCGCGAGCGCCGACTGTTCGGCGGCCGCGAGCGCCTCACGACTCGTCTTCCACGACCGGCGCGCGAACGGCGGGAGGTCGCCGTGTTCGCGAACGTACTCGGCGAGGAACTCGCGAGTGGTCGGGTCGCTCGGGTAGCCGCTGCCGATGGGGCCGTGTTCGTCCGCGAGGTCGGCGATATGCGCGTCGCGGGCGACCTTGGCGACGACGCTTGCCGCACCGACGAGGGCGTGCTCCTCGTCAGCACCGTGCTCGGCCGTGATTTCGACGTCGGCGGTCGCGGCCTCGTGGACGCGCCGCCCAAACCGCTCGGTGTCGGTGTCACAGGCGTCGACCACACCGGCTAGCCCGTCGGCTGTCGCTTTGGCGTCGGCTCCAATGCTCGCCACGCTGTCGATCGTGGCTCCGGCCGCTTCGATCGTGAGTGCGTTCAGGTCGGTGTCGGGTGCGTCGATCGCAGACGGCGTGACCTCGCGAGTCGCGACCGCGATCCGGTCGTCGGCGCGGAGTTCGTCAGCAAGGGTCTCTCGGCGGGCGGGCGAGAGCCGCTTCGAGTCGTCGATACCCGCGGGGAGCACGGCGGGATCGGCGCGGACGCACGCCACGAACAGCGAGCCGAGCACAGGGCCGCGGCCGGCCTCGTCGACGCCGAACGAACGCTCCATGCACCCGTCCCGAGCGGCGACGAAAAGCGTCTTTCGTCCGGGCGATCAGGCCCGTTCGAGGAGTTCGATCCGGTTACCGAACGGATCGCGAAACGTGAACCGGTCGCGGCCGGGGATCGGCGGTTCGTCGATCGTCTCGACGCCGTGGGCTTCGAGCCGTTCGCGCGCGGCGGCGACATCCTCTACCTCGAAGGCGGGATGTCGTCGGGACTGCTCGTCGGAATCCTCGACCCCGAGATGGATCTCGACGTCGCCCGCGCGATACCACATGGTGTCGGTGTCGCCGAACGAGTCGGGCTGGTCGATCGGGGTCAACCCGAGCACGTCGCCGTAGAACTCGCGGGCCGCGTCGACTTCCTCAGGAGGGATCGTGATCTGGACGTGGTCGATCCGTCGCCACTGAATCATGGCCGAGCGAGACGAGCCAGGGTGATAAACGTCGGCCATCCCCGATCGTCAGCGCCTATCGAACGCTCGACGGCCGAAAAATGCGGAGTGTCGGTGTGGTGGGTTCAGTCGGCTGCGCCCGGCGCGAGCGGCTCGTCCTCGATCTCTTCGTCGGGTTCGTCGGCCCACTCGGGCGTCGTCTCGTCCTCGCGTTCTCCGGTGTCCTCGTACAGCCGTACGTACTCCGTACTCCTGTGGTGACACATAGGTTGACACCCCACACGCGCCACGGTACGAGCGCGCTTAACCTTAACACGGGCGCTAATTCCTCTTCCTCATGAGCACCGCAGTCCGCCGTTCGGTGGACAAGGAGCGGAAGAGGGGGGGGATACAGCGTCATCAGAACGCTTCGCGTTCTGATTAACAGTCAGAAATCTTTGATTTCTGACGACGCCCGTCATCATCTGTTCTTTCGTTCTATTCGTGTTCTGTCGGAATGTTAATGTGGTGGGGTGACGTACATATGAACGAACCCAATGGCTTCCGACCTCGATTCAGGTTCACACTCGGTCTATTCGCTCCATTATCACCTGATACTCGTCACGAAGTATCAGCATGGAGTGCTCACCGAGGAACGAACCAACTTCATTCACGAGGTCATCGACGGGTTCGCGGAGAAATACGACGTCGAGGTCTCGCACCTCGACGGCGAAGACGACCACATACACATCCTGTTCAAAACGAAACCCACCACAAACCTCGTGAAGTTCGTCAATACACTAAAAGGCGCAACTGCGCGGAGGGTTCGCAATGAGTTCCCCGAACTCAAGGACGAACAGGTAGATTCGTTCTGGAACGACTCATACTGTCTCATCTCGACGGGACAGGTCTCACTCGACGTGCTCACCGAGTACGTCGAGAACCAACGCCGGTGAACTGCACCTATCGGTTCCGGCTCAATCCCACGCCCGAGCAACGAGAGCGGTTGGCGTGGACGCTGGATACCTGCCGACAGGTTCGCAACCACTTCCTGCACCGGATGAATCAGTTGGAAGACTCGTCGTACACACCAGAACAGAACCGTCTCCCGAAGCTCAAAGAGTGGTGGATCGACCTGAAGTCGGTCCATTCGAAGGTGCTTCAGATGGTCGTTCGTCGTCTCTACAAAGACCGTTCGAATCTTTCGAAGAAGGCGAAGAAGGGCTACAACGTCGGCAAACTCAAGTGGAAAGGTGTGGGCGACTACTTTTCGTTCACCTACAACCAGACCGGTTTCGAACTCAAGAAAACGAGTGGCCGCGACAGGTTGCACCTTTCGAAGATTGGCGACGTTCCCGTAGTAGCTCACAGAGATCTTCCCGACGACGCCACCGTGACCGGTGTCGTCGTGAAACGCGAAGCCACCGGACGCTGGTACGCTTCGCTCCAACTCGACACCGATACCGAAGCACCTCCGAAGCCGGACGAACCGGAACGGTGCGTCGGTATCGACGTGGGGATACTGAAATACACCCACGACACCGACGGCACCGCCGTCGGGTCATTGGACCTCTCCGACGAACAGGAGCGACTGAAACACGAACAGCGTGTTCTCTCCCGCAAAGAGCATGGGTCGAACAACTACCGCGAACAGCAACGGAAGGTCGCCCGTCGTCACGCCGACATCAAGCGAAAGCGCCGCGACTTCCTCCACAAACTCTCGACGTGGTACGCCGAAAGCTACGACCTCGTGGCGGTCGAAAAGTTGGATACAAAGGGGTTGCTGGAACTACCGTCGAACTCACACAGCCGTGCGAGTGCGGCATGGGCCACGTTCCGAAAACTCATGAAATGGAAGTGCAAACGCGAAGGAACGCACTTCGCGGAAGTGCGTCCCGAAGGCACTACCAAAGAGTGTGCTCGGTGTGGTGTCGAGACCGACAAGCCACTCTGGATACGCGAACATTCCTGTCCCGCCTGCGGGTTCGAAGCGGATAGGGACGAAAACGCCGCATGGAACGTCCTTCAACGCGGTCTCGACAAACTAGGCATGGGCTGTGCCGAATCAACGCCCCCGGAGACTGCGGTACCTACGGATACCTCCTTTCAGCAGGTGTCTGCAAACCGCGTCGTGGAACGGGGAAGCCCCACCCTCAACGAGCGCGTCAGCGCGAAGTAGGTTGGGGAGCAGTCACCCGTTCCGCCGAGCCTCGTTTTCGCCGTCGTTCGTGTGTTCGTGTTCGTCGTCCGTGTCGTCTCCGCCGCCATCGACCACGTACTCGGCCGTCACGAACGGTTCGTCCTCGCCCTCGACCGCGAGGACGTCGAGCGCCGTGACCGTGGCGTCGATCCCGAGTAGCCCCGCGAGGCTCGGGTCCGTCCGGTCGCCATCGCCGCTCACGAGCTCCTTGACGTAGAGGCCGCCCTCGCCCCGGAGTTCGACCGTCGCGTGGCGCGCGCCGTCCTCGCCATCCGTGTTGGCGTCGGTGGGTTCGGCGTCGCGGTCGGCGTCGGTTCCGGCGTCGTCGCGGTCGGGTTCGAGCTCGCCGGCGATTTCGTACACCGTGCGCTCGCGGGTACGACTCGCGCGGCGGTGGTCGACGCGCTCGGGGGTGTCCTGGGCGATCGTCGTTCCGTCGAGGGTGGCGAGTGCGTCCGCGAACGCCCGTTCCTCGACGGGGTCGGCGAACTCCACACTCATGGAATAGGTCTTGTGGGCGTCGAGCTCCTTCACGCGCTCGACCATCTCGTGGGTCGCGCGGCGGAGTCCCTCGACCTCGACCGTGCCGTCGGCGAAGTCGTTGACCGCGGCTTCGAGATCGGCTGCATCGATTTCTCGGTGATGTGGCTCCTTGACCTCGATCACGAACGGCCGGCCGGTGCCGAGCATACGCGCGTCGACGTCCTCGCGGCCAGCACCGTGGAACACCGCGTCCGCGCCGTCCATCGCGTCCTCGACGACCGGCGCGGTCAGCTCCTCGACGCTCTCGTCGTAGAGATAGCCGCTGCCGCCGCAGTAATCGCAGGGTTCGGTGCCGCCGTCGGCGGCGAGCTGGGTGCCGCCACCGCCGCACTCCCGGCAGGGCCATTCGGTCTGGGGAATGTCGCGGTCGAGCTTGCGATACCGACCGTAGACGAACGCGGGATTGATCTGTGCGTCCACGTCGCCGCGTTCGAGATTGACGAGCGCGAGCACGTCCGGCCGCTCGAAGTCGACCTCGGTGTCCGTGCGTTCGCCCACTCGCTTGCCGACCTCGCGATTGAGGGCGGATTTGAACGACTCGCCGGCGTCAGGTGGGAGGTCGCTGTCCTCGCGGAGCAGCCGATCGTTCTCCTCGATCAGCGGCGGAACGCGGGTGCCGACCTGGTAGGTCGCGAACGCGATCCCGTCGAGCGCGTCGACCGCGCGCTCGGCCCACGCATCGTAGCGGCCACACTCGCCCTCACAGACCCAGCACGCATCCGGCCCTTCGGAGGGATCGAACGGTTCGTCGGCATCGAGCGCGCTCGCGACCCGGAGGCCGTGGCCGCGCTCGTCGTTCGTGAGGCCGAAACTCCGATCGGCGAAGACGCGACCGAGACAGGGATCGCAGACGGGACCGTTGGCGATGACGGCCCGAGCGTCGTCGAGGATGGACATGAAGCTTCGAGGAGCGGGCAACACTCACGTGTTGTGGTTCGAAACAGACACTCCAAAGGGTCAGGAAACGACGGTTTCGACCATCCGACGACAGAGGCTGACGCTGTCGTAGCCCGAGTAGCGTTCGAGGCCGAGCACGAGCGCGGCGTAGACCGCGACGCCCGCGACGACCAGGACAACGAGTTCGAGCACGGCCGACCCAACCACGAGAGATTCACGGAGGGCAAGGACCGCGCCGCCCATGACGGC
This sequence comes from Halococcus salifodinae DSM 8989, assembly GCF_000336935.1. Classification (NCBI taxonomy): domain Archaea; kingdom Methanobacteriati; phylum Methanobacteriota; class Halobacteria; order Halobacteriales; family Halococcaceae; genus Halococcus; species Halococcus salifodinae. The sequence continues at coordinate 28,595 of NZ_AOME01000056.1, forward strand.
GCTCGCGAGCGCGGGGTACGCGAGCAACCGGAGGAGTTCGGCGTAGCTCCCGTCGACTACCTGAACTGCGAGATACGACGACACCGGCTCGGAGAAGAGCAGTGAGTTACCGACGATCACGAGCGCGGTCCCGACCGCGCCGTAGGCCGCGGTCGCGGGGTAGATGAACACCGCGATCACGACGAGCTTCCCGAACTGGATCTTGGTGGCGAAGTCGGGCCGGCCCACGGCCTGAAACAGCGGACCGGTGGTCGCACCGAGCGAGCGGAGGAGTCCCCACGCCGCGAGCAGCTGGATCATCGGCACCATCGGCCCCCACTCCTCGGTGAGAAAGGCGTCGACGAACGTGGGCGCGATCGCGGCGATCCCCACTGCGACAGGAAAGGAGACGAACGTGGTGAGCTGCACGGTTTTATAGAACCCATCGCGGAGGCGTCGGTCCTCGCTCTGGAGCTTCGCGTAGGTCGGAAAGACCACGCTCGAAATCGTCTGGGTGACCTCGGTCGCGGGCGCGTTCGAGACCCGGTAGGCGAGCTGGTAGAGGCCGACGACCGCCGTTCCGAGATACCAGCCCACGAACGCGTCGTCGCCCTCCATGATGAGGAAGAGGACGATCCCCGAAGCGAAGATCCACTTGCCGTAGCCGAACAGTTCGCGCGCGTGATCGAGGTCGAACCGGGGCCACGGCCGATAGTCGACGATCAGATACGAGACGACGAGCCGCGCGGCGTCGCTCGCGACCAGGCCGAACACGAGCGCCCACACCGATCGGGTGGCGAACGCGTAGCCGACCGCCACCGTGACGTAGAAGACGGTGCCCGAGAGGGTGTAGACGAACTGCTTGTCGAACCGGAGGTCCTTCTTGAGATACAGCAGCGCGGGGTTCTGGAGGCCCGAGAGCACCGGTGAGAGCGCAAGCACCCGGAGGACACCCGTGAGCTGTGGCTCGTCGAAGACGAGCGGAGACGCAACTATCGGCGCGAGCGCGAACAGCACGGCAGCGATGAGGAGGCTCCGGGCGTTCTGCATCACCCACACCGTGTCAAGATACGCGTCGACATCGGCTTCTTCGCGCTGGATCAGCGCGGCGTCGATTCCGAGTCGTGAGAGCTTGGTCAGCGCGCTCATCACCACCAGCGCGAGCGCCATCACGCCGTAGGAATCGGGGCCGATCAGCCGCGCGACCAGCAGCACCATCCCGAGCTGGAGCGCGCGGTCGATAATGTTCGTGAGCGCGACCCAGACTCCGCCCGTGACAGCGCGCTCCGCGAGACTGCCGCCCGGCCGGAGTGCGCTCCGGAGGCGCTGCACGACGCTTTGGAGGGACACGTGTCGACGGGAGTTTCCGGGCGGTACGTAAAAACGTCGCCGTCGAGTCGTAGCATCATTGAATCACGGCGAGAAGCTCCGTTGACGTTTATCGGGGGTGAGGACACATCCAGAACGATAAACAACCCCCTCTCGCTCAGGCACGCCCTCGTGCTTGAGAATGGGGGCTTTTCAGCGTGGTCACGGATCGTCTCATGCGACCACAACCGTGGTTGATCCTTCGACCGTCAGTGACCCGCTGTTCAAGGGTATGTCTACGGATACCCCTCCATCGGACGGCATGTGCGACCGACGGAGTTTCTTCGCGTACTTCACGGCGATGTTCTTGGCGGCATTGTAGTCGGCGTCGATGGCGTAGCCGCATTTCAGGCACTCGAACGAATCCCCGTCGCGGTTGTCCACGTGAGTGAATCCACAGTCGGTGTACGAACACTTCCGTGAGGTGTACTGTGGGTTCACCTGTCGAACCGTGATACCGTCCTCAACGGCCTTGTATGAGACGAACGCGAACAGCTTGCGAAACGCCCAGCGGTGGTGCCACGTCGCGTGTGGCAGGCGCTCTCGAATGTCGGTCAGATCCTCGAACGCGAGGTGTGTGCAGTCGTTCTCGCGGGCTTCTTCGAGGATGACATTCGATGCTTCGTGCAGGAGGATCGTGCATCGTCCGTTCTCTTTTCGCCCGACCGACTGGATGTTCTCATGTGCCCAGCGAGTTCCCGTCCGTTGGAGTGACCCGCGCCGTTTTTCGTACTCGTTCTGCCAGTGAGTGAGTTCGCCGCCCGAAACGAACAACCCTGTCGATGTGACAGCGAGGTTGTTCACACCCACGTCGACCCCGAGAACCGTTCCGTCCTCGGCGGTCTCTTGGTTGGCTTCGCGCTCCCGTTCGGTACGGAACCGACGAAAGCCCATGTGGAGGTAGTACGCGCCGTCGCGGGCAGTGAGCGTGCTTTCGGTCATCTCCCACCGCTCGTTCTCGATGAACTGCCACTGGTAGCCGTCGTCGTCCTCTGGGAGAACGAGTGGACAGCGGATACGACCGCCGACCGTCGAGAGCGACACGGTGTCGTCCTCGAACAGCGTCATGGTCCGCGTGTCGTAGGTGACGGTCGGGGCCGTGAACACAGGTTTCGACGTTTTCAGCCCCTTCGATCGTCGCTCGTGACAGCTCGCAATGGCTTCGGCGGCTTGGTGTGTGGCGAGAATCGCGTGCTGGCTCGTCAGCTCAGTATCGTTGCGGATGCTGTCATAGGCGAGCGGGTGTATGTCGCGTTTGGATTTCTTTTCGGGCCACGCTATGTCCGCCGCTATCTGACAGCCGTCGCGGTAGGCGTCAATGGTCGCTTCGAGCAACTCGCGTTGCTCGTCCCTCACTGAGAGGCGTGTGACGGCGGTGCGACGAACGTACTCATCAACCACATGCGTTCAATGTATTCCGTTTTATTGAATCATTCGTTGACATCATATAAGGGCAGTATACATACCTCTTCTTACCCAATTCGAATTGCGGGGAAAGAGATCCCGCGCTACCGCTAGGTTGAAATCGCTCGGCGTAGATGGGCGAGTAATGAGCCTTCGTACAGCCGCCGTCCTCGCGGCCGGTGAGGGAAACCGACTGCGCCCCCTGACGCACAACCGCCCCAAGCCGATGCTCCCCGCGGCGAACAGACCGGTGTTGGAGTACGTCTTCGACGCGCTGATCGACGCCGGGATCGAGGAGATCGTGGTCGTGATCGGGTACAAGCGCGACCGCGTTCAGGAACACTTCGGTCCGACGTACGACGACGTCCCGCTCCAGTACGTCACCCAGGAAAAACAGCTCGGCAGCGGCCACGCGCTGCTCGAAGCCCAGTCGGTCATCGACGAGCCGTTTCTCGTGGTCAACGGCGATCGCGTGATCGAGTCCGGGCTCGTCAGAGACGTGATCGGCGAGTTCGAGGCCCACCCCGACGCCGCAGCGACACTCGGGGTGCTCGAACATCGCGACGCCCGCCAGTACGGTGCGGTCGCGCTCCACGAAGGCCGGATCGAGGAGATCGTCGAGAAACCCGATTCGGACGACTACCGCCTGATCAACGCGGGCGTCTACGCGTTCCGGACCTCGATCTTCGAGTCGATCAAGGGCACCGAACGTCGGGACGGCGAACTCCAACTGCCCGACACGCTCGCGGGGCTGATCGACGCGGGTGAGGCCGTCCGCGGCGTTCAGGTCGACGGCCTCTCGCCACACGCCACGTATCCGTGGGACCTGCTGACCGTGACCCGAGAGATCCTCGCACGCGGCCGGGTCGACGAACCCGCACGCGAGCAGGGCGTCTGGGTCGACGACACATCGCTCGTCCACGACGATGCGACGCTTCAGGCCCCCGTAGTAGTAGGGCCGGACTGCGAGGTAGGCCCCGGCGCGGTCGTGGGGCCGGACGTCGCGCTCGGACGTAACGTAACGGTGGAGGCGAACGCTACCGTCGAACGGAGCGTGCTCGACACCGACACCCGGATCGGTCCCGGAAGCACGATCCTGGACTGCGTGACGGGCCAGGACGTCACGTTGGGTGCGGCGAACACGATCCCCGGTGGACCGGCCGACGTGCGGATCGACACCCAGGTGTACGAGGAGCAGCCGCTCGGGGCGGTGGTCGCCGACCGGGTCCACGCGGGCGGGGCGGTCACGCTCGCGCCGGGGACGCTCGTCGGTCCAGGTGTACGGCTCCATACCGGGGTCCGTGCGCGCGGTCGGATCGAGGCGGACGCGGAGGTGCTCGGCTGATGTGCGGGATCGTCGGCTGCGTCGGTCGCCCCGACGAGACGCTCGACGTGCTGATGCACGGCCTCTCGAAGCTCGAGTATCGAGGGTACGATTCGGCGGGCGTCGCGCTCGCGAACGGGCAGGTCGACATCGAGAAGCGCGAAGGCGAGCTCGAAAACCTCGAAACGGCGCTCGAAGGCATCGATCTCGGTGGGTCGGTCGGGATCGGTCACACTCGGTGGTCGACCCACGGCCCGCCGAACGACCGCAACTCCCACCCACACGCCGACTGTGAGGGCCAGGTCGCGGTGATCCACAACGGCATCATCGAGAACTTTCAAACGGTGAAGGACGAGCTGGTCGCGGCGGGCCACGAGTTCGTGAGCGACACCGACACCGAGGTCGTCCCGCACCTGATCGAGTCGGCGCTCGCCGACGGGGCCAGTCCCGAGAACGCGTTCCGTGCGGCGATGGAGCGCATCGAGGGGAGCTACGCGATCGCCGCGGTGTTCGCCGGCGGCGACGCGGTCTACTGTGCGCGCGAGGACTCGCCGCTCGTGCTCGGCGTCGACGACGACGCGACCTACCTCGCGAGCGACGTGCCCGCCTTCCGGGAGTTCACCGACCGCGTGATCTACCTCGACGACGGCGAAGTCGCCCGGATCGACGACGACGGCTGGACGGTGACGACGCTCGCGGGCGAGCCGGTCGACAAATCGGTCCACACCGTCGAGTGGGACGCCGAGGAAACAGGAAAAAGCGGCTACGACCACTACATGCTGAAGGAGATCCACGAACAGCCCCGGGCGCTCAGGAAGTGTCTTCGGGGCCGGGTCGACGAGCTCGGCGGCACCGTCGAACTCGACGAACTCGACGAGCCACCTCGGCCGACCGCGGTGCAGTTCGTGGCGTGTGGCACCTCCTATCACGCCGCGCTCTACGGCGCGCAGCTGTTCCAGGACGCCGGGATTCCCGCACAGGCGTTCCTCGCGAGCGAGTACGTCACCTCGCCGCCACCGACGGGCGACGCGCTCGTCGTCGGGGTGACCCAGAGCGGCGAGACCGCCGACACCCTGAGTGCGCTCCGGGAGGCGAAAGGCCGGGGTGCGCGCACGCTCGCACTCACCAACGTCGTGGGATCGACGGTCTCGCGGGAGTGCGATCACGTCATCTACATCCGTGCCGGTCCGGAGATCGGCGTCGCGGCCTCGAAGACCTTTGCGAGCCAGCTCGCGGCGCTCAACCTGTTCGCGCTCGCCACCGCGAACGGCGGCGATCGGGACGGGCTCGGCGCGCTCCGTGACCTCCCGAGCGAGGTGCAAGCCGTGATCGACGACTCGACTGCCGCCGACGTCGCGGCGGAGTATCTCGACGCGGACGGGTACTTCTTCATCGGCCGGGGGCTCAACTACCCGGTGGCGCTCGAAGGCGCACTCAAGCTGAAGGAGATCACCTACCGCCACGCCGAGGGGTTCGCGGCGGGCGAGCTCAAACACGGCCCACTCGCGCTGGTCACGGAGAACACCCCCGTGATCGCGATCGCGACCGGCGACGGCGAGCTCGCCCGGAAGACGGTGGGGAACGTCAAGGAGGTCGAGGCCCGGAACGCCCCCGTGATCGCGGTGACCGACGGACAGTCAGACATCGAACGCTACGCCGATCACGTTCTGCCGATCCCCGAGACCCATCCCCGGACCGCTGCGGTGCTCGCCAACGTCCAACTCCAGCTCTTTGCCTACCACACCGCCGCACGGCTCGGTCGGTCGATCGACAAGCCCCGAAACCTCGCGAAGAGCGTGACCGTCGAGTGAACGCACCCCGCGGTCAAGCCGCGGGGCTTCCTGTTTCGACGACGCGCTTTGCATTCGCCCGAACCGAGGCAAACGTAGGGAGCGCAGTCTGCACAGGCGTTGATTCGGAGCGTCCCGCCCCTATCTTGTCTGCAAAGAGTTTGCCGAGACCTTTGTCGAGGATGTTCTTTGCCGCATTAAGGTCTCTATCCTCCTCATGACCACAGGACGGACACGAGTGTTCCCGAATCCAGAGTGGTTTGTTCGTCTCGACACCGCACCGGTTGCATTCTTTGGTCGTTCCTCGTGGTTCGACGGGAACGACGTGCGTGCCATGCAGTTTCCCCTTGTAGAGGGTGTCATAGAACGATTACCACACCAACGAGCAGGGTGAACGCTGTGGTGGATGAGCACAGCGACCCTGCAAGATGATCCTTCGGTAGAGTCGTTCTTTAATCTCGTGGCGACGGAGACACTCGCGTTGTTTGAGCACCTCTCCTTCGAGTTTCTCGAAGAGTTCGACGTGTTCGCCCCGGCGGAGACGGGGCGAACACGAGACCACCAACCACCGGAGCTGATGCGTGGCTTTCTACACTGCTACTACAAGGACATCTACGGCATCCGTCCCGTTGCACGAGAGCTTCAGAATACGTTCGTCTGGCTTGGTTGTGATTTCGATCGACCGCCGTCAAGAGACGCGGTCGATCGCTTTCTCACCGATCTCGAACACGTTGTTGAGGAGATTTTCGACCACTTCGTCGAGCAGGCCGCCGCCCGCGGTCTGCTCGACTTGACCTACTGCATCGATTCGACCGACGTGAGAACGATGCCAGCCGATCAGGACGCATCAAAATGCTACGATCCAACGGCTGAGGAGTACTACTACGGCTACGGCTGCACGATCGTCTCAACCGGATCGAAGATACCGATTGCAGCCGAATTCACCGAGAGCAAACAAGCGCCCGAAGAGACGGCGATGCGCGTCACGCGTGACGCGCTCGCCGTCGCTCAACCGATCTGGATGGTTGGTGACAGCGCGTACGACACGCGTGACTGGCACGACTCACTGCTGACTGCAGGAGTCGTGCCAGTCGCCCCGTACAACGCACGAAACACCGACGATCCACTCGATATCGAGTACCGGGTCGAAGACCGTATCGACGAACACAGCGAGGACGTTCAGTTGAAGCAATCGACGTTAGACGAGACGTACAACCGCCGGAGTGGAGTCGAACGAACAAACGAAGCGGTCAAAGACTGCGGCCTCGGGCACGTCCGCGCCCGAGGCCGCGTCCATGCACGGGCACAGGTCTTTCTCGCGCTGTGTCTACGACTCGTTGTCGTGATCACCAACTACGAGCGTGGAGACAATCCGGGGAGCACGATCATCAGGGTGTGACAAGAGTTCTATGACACCCTCCTTGTACTCTAAGAGGGCGAGGAACTGTGACCACGCCGCGTCCTGCTTATTCTTCGCCGACTGGCTGGTTTCGAGCATCGGCATCACATCCAGATCCTCAATGCACACCACGTCGTACTCCTTCACGAGCCACGTCGAAAGTTTGTGCTGGAAGTCGAGCACTTTCCGTTTGATGCGGCGTTTCGCTCTGGCAACCTTCTGCCGTTGTTTCTCCCAGTTAGCGGACCCGTGTTCCTTTCGGTCCAACGCCCGCTGCTCGCGGGCGTACTGTTCGTACTCCGTACCGAGATCCAGACACCCTACCACTAAATCGTCCGAGGTGTGGATATACGAGAGGATGCCGAGGTCGATGCCAACACAATCGGCGGTGTCTATCTCCGCTGGGTCCGGTTTCGCGGTTGGTTCGACATCGACCGTCAAGCAGACGAACCACTCGCCGGTTCGTTCCTTCTTGAGTACCACGCGCTTGATGTCGTCGGTCGCTGGAACAGTGCGGTGAGCGCGAAAGCGGACTGTGCCGATTTTCGAGAGGGTGAGCATACCGAACACCTGGCCCGTCGTGTGATTGACGTTGAAACCTTCGTGTTCGTATGCCACCGACCGAAACTCGCCCGCGCCTTGCCACTTGAGCCGCCCGGTCTTGTGGCCGTTCTTTCGGTGCTGCTTCAGCACCTGCAGATCTTTGTGGATTTGGCTGACCGTTCGCTGTGCTGCGTGGCCCGATACCTCCGCAAAGACCGGCCACTCTTGTTTCCAGCCAGTCAGTTTCGAGTGCTGGTCGTAGGCGGTCGGGCAGTCGTTGTAGTCCGCACGATAGTAGTCGCGGACGGCGTGATTGCGTATCTGTCTATGGATGTCGAGGTGACGCCACGCTTCGCTGGCGGTATCATCGTCTGGATACGCGCGGAAGCGAAGCGTGTAATCCATCGATACACCCATTCATCTATCGGGTATCAGGATGAATCTCACCCAAGCGTAGTGAAAGTGTACGATGAATCGCTCGGCCAAGCTTACGGCCTTCACCCTCGGGATCAAGTGGTTCGAGACACTCGACCTGTAATATCAGTAGAACGATCGGCGAAATCCAGTCGATCCGCCGGCGAGAAAACGCAGATCCTCGTCGCCAGTTTCGAGAGTCACGGCGGATCCGGTTGTTGAAGCTGGTCCACATCTCCGGATTCGACAGTATCGCGCCAAAGCTGCAGCACAGCGAGCGTCACGAGGCGAACCGTCTCGACGTCAATACAGGACGGGACCGCGTCATCGTGACCCGCGGCGGGAGGTTCATGGAAGTGTTCGTCCGGGAGGTCGATACGTGGGTGACGATCGTAGCGATAATTGAACGTCGGGCCTTCCGTGTAGTGGTATTTGTAGTAGTGTTTCGTCGTCCACGTGATATCGAAGCGGCCCGTGTCAGCCCGAATCCCAGCATCAGTATGGAGGTGCAGCGTCTCCGGATCGAGCGGATCGTCGAACGTCACGGTGGTGACGAGCGGTTCAGAGTCCTCGGCAATCGTCCGAGCGGTGGACAGCATCCGCGGATCCGGTGTCCCGGTATCCACTCGTTCCCAATCATCGGGCATTGTTCATGCCTCGGCGAGCCGGTGGGCCTCGTCGACTTGCAGAGCAGCCTGTGCGATGGCGAGGTTCCGTCTCGTTCCTCGCCACCGACCGATATCCGCCCATCCTTCGTCGCCCGCCGCAAGCTCCATGACGGCTTCTTCCGGGCCATCGGCGTCGTAGGTCTCACGGAACGCTTCGAGCGTTTCCTTCATCCCCCGAATCCCATCGATGAGTTCCTGTTGTGTGCAGGTAGTGCGGAGTTCCTCGATGCGCTCGTCGATGAGTCGACCCTCGTGGCGTTTGTACGTCGTCGTTCGTCCATCCTGTGCGGTAACACCGAATCCGTCGTCGACGAGTTCTTCGAGGTATTTTCGTGTCGTCGGTTCGCTGGTAAGTGCTCGTTCGGCGATCCCGGCAGCACTCATGTACTCAGTGGTTTCTACGAGTACCTCCTTGATACGCTCCCGTGCCGTCGTCGTTTGCTTCCATTCCTCTTTCACCCACTCGTTGATATCAGCCATGCTGGAACATAGAGGACAGAGATAAAATATCTTTCCTAGGATCGCATTTGTTATCTTCCACGGGGAGACTGATCCGCACGGAACCTGGCTGGCTATTCGTCCTGACAAAACTATGACTTCGGTGAGAAAGGTCGGCGAGATCGTGAAGCATAGCTGGTGTACACACTCAATTTCAAACTATATGCTTCAAACCTTGTTATAATTTTTATATTTGATTTCTGAGTGAATCGTAGAATCGTCCATCAGGAGCTTTCAAAAGGAGGTAGAGGATGCTCCGGCAGGGATTCGAACCCTGGTCATTGCCGTGAGAGGGCAATATGATTGGCCGGACTACACCACCGGAGCGCGGGTCGCCAACCGCTCGTTGGCAGGCGGACTGACGTAACGCAGAATCGTGTTTAACAGTTCCGTTTTCGCCCGCTCACTCCTCGTCGAACGGCGATCCAGCGGCCTCCGGTTCGTGGCCGTCGAGACTCACGATGTTCTCGCGGCCGACCCGGAGCTTGCTGAGGTCGCCCTCGTCGGCCATCTCGGAGAGCAGCATGCTGACTTTCGACTTCGACCACCCGGTTTCGGAAACGATCTCGCTCTGGTGCATCCGGCCGTCGTTTTCGTCGAGCAGCGAGCGCACGACCTCCTCGTCGCTTCTGAGTTCCTCGTCGGGGACAGTGGGTTCGGCGACTGCGGCCGCAGTGGGTTCGGCGGGTGTGTCGGCCGGTTCGTCCGAGTCAGTCACGCTCTCCGGAGCGGTCTCGACATCCCGTTCGTCGGCGGTCGCCGCTACCGACCCGCCGAACGGGGATCGGTCGGACCGCCGGACGACCACTGCACCGAGAACGACGGCGATCGCGAGCGCCGCCACGAGCCACACGACCGACCCATCGAACGTGGGCCCGTTCATCCTCATTCCCGACGAGTCGACGAACACGATCTGTGGCTGGCCGGAGGCGAACTGTCGGTCGCCGAACCACGTCACCGAATCGTTCCCGCCGGTCGAGCCGTTGGTCGAGGCGTCCGGCGACGGCTCGACCTGCCGCCAGGCGATCTCCAGGTTCGGGCCAGTCTCGATCTCGAGCGACATCCCGGAGGAGAGATAGAACCCGCCGATGGCGTCACCGACGGCGATCTCATCGCCCGTCGTGGCCGAGAAGTTGGTCCAGAGGAACGACATCTCGACGACCCCCGTCGATCCCGGTTGGGAGGTGACCCGTGCCTGCCGGGAGAACGCACGGGCGTTCATCTCGCGTCCGGTCGCGTTCGTTCCTTCGCTCGCCAACGCCGTCGCTGTCTGCCGGAATTCGGTGTACAGTGGTGTCTCTTCGGCGGTGAATCGATCGGCGTAGGCACGGAACCGCTCGATCTCGGTCTCGCTACCGAGGCGCTGGTTGTAGCGCTGGGTCCACCGCGCCGAACCGTTCTCGTACACCGTGACCACCCACTGCGAGTCGTTGAACGCACTCTCGCCGTCGGCCGATCCGGTCCCGTTGATCGTCTGTGCGCTGGCCACCGCTGACGGAGGGGCGGCCACCACCCCTACCACCAGCAGTGCCACCACGGCGAGACCGAGCGCCGACAGCCACCTCATCTATGGTACGTGACCGCAGGGTCGTATAAAAAGACTGTGACTGGCACCGATGACCGGTGAAAACTGGCCCTCATCGGGCGTGAGGGTCACTGTCGTCAGATGGGGCCACAAGGCCCATATGTCGTATCGAACCGGTCACGGCGCGAGCCGGTTCTTCCGGCCCTTCAGATGCTCGTCGTAGTACGCGAACGTGATGGGACACCACTCCGCAGCGAGATCGAGCACCTGTTCGGTGAGTTGGCGGATCTCCCACTGGCTGTCGGCCGCGGCGCGCATGTCGGCGACGTGCATCAACATTCGTGCGTTCATCGACATCACGATGTTGACCTCCGTGCCGATCGGCAGGACGAACCGGGCGTCCTCGGGAGCCATCCCGAGATCGAGGAGTTCCTGATAGGACTCGACCGAGCTCGTGACCGACTCCCGGAACACCGTCTCGCGCTGCTCGACGGTCTCCTCATCGACCCCGCCGCCGCGCTGGTTGCGCCCGACCCAGTCGGGGTCGGTCGCCGACGGCGGCGTCACGACCATCGCACCCTCGCGGACGTCTTCGGGATCGACCTCGTCGAAAGCGACGTACCGCATCGACTGGACGTCGAAGGAGACGTGGCGATGGCGGGTGAGCTGGGCCATACACGATCGGCTCACACCCTCGATGGCGAACGTCGCCTGTGGATGTTCGAACGGGCCGAAATGGCCGTGGTCGAGGAGACGACCGATCAGGGTGCACTTTTTGTCCTCGATCGTCTCGCCGTCGATGGTCGCCATCGTCTCCGCGAATGACTGATCGCCGACGAACGGTGCGGAGTAGTCGTTTCGCGCCCCTGTACAGATCACGCGCTCGGGGTCGTCGGTGGCTTCGAGCAGGCGTACGTCCATGCTGGGAGCGACACGGCCGGACGATAAATATGCTGTCAGTCAGTGCTTCGCTCATCATCGAGCGCGGTGGCGCTCGGGAGCCGAGCGAGACGCTGCGCGTCTCGCTGGCCGTGCGAGCGGGCCTCCGGCCCGCGAGCAGACGCCGAAGGCGTGCGACTCGCGCGAGGTCTGCGCGAGCGGTGCGAGGTGCGACCGTAGGGAGCACCTCGATGCGAACGGCGAACGAACGTGAGCCGTGAGCGAAGCGAGTGCAGGCTCGTCAGAGCGGCGCTCTGACGGTGGATGAGCGGAGTGAGCGAAGCGAACGAGCGAGGGAGTCGGCTGGGGAGGGTGTGGCCTGCGGTACTCATTTGCACCGGGATTCGCGTGGACACGCTGGTTGTCGTCGCCAATCATTGGTTCAGAACACCGACTCCAGATGTTCGACTTTCGACCGATAGCGGCGCGTCGTGGCCGTCCGCAGCCTCATTCGAGCAGCTTCTTGGTCTCACGGTGGCGATACTGAAACATCGGTTCGAAGCCGACGACCGCGAACGGCCCGGCGAGCTGACCGAGGTCACCGAACGGGAGCTGATACTCCACGCGGTCGCGGACGTGGGTCCCGCCGCCGTCGGCGTAGAAGCTGTGGGTGTGAACCCAGCGTCGAAACGGGCCGCCGATCATCTCGTCGCGGAACAGGCCGGCCCCGTCCTTGCGGTCGCGTTGGACGATCCGGGTGGTCCAGCCCTGTCGAGGGCCGACACCACCAGGCTGCAGCGAGAGGTCGGCTTCCGCACCGGCTTCCAGCACCTCGGGATCGGGCTCGCCGTCCGGCCCGCGCGAGGCCTCCACCCGGAGGTTCGTGAAGTCGGGCGTCAGCGCCTCTAGCCCGTCGAGCGTCGAGTGAAACCGCCAGACGTCTTCGAACGGGGCACGCACGTACGTCTCGCGCTCGTACGTCGACATGGTCACGCTCCGGGTCGAAGAGGCAAAACCCCGCGGTTGGCAATCGCTGTTCCGAGCGGGGTTCGTGTCGCTCAGCCGTCCAAAAGCGGTGCCGATATATCCCTGGGGAATGATTCGGCAAGTATGGCCTACACCTGCCGGAACTGCAAGCGGACGTTCACGAGCGAGCTCGAACTCGAACTCCATCGGGACGGCTGCTCGGACGAACAGCTGTTCTGTGAGGTCTGCGGCGAGCGGTTTCCGGAGCGAACAGCGACCACCGACGGGTGGCGATTCGCGTGTCCGACCGACGACTGCGACGGCGACGGGCTCGAAGAAGACCTCCACGCGGTAAGCGATCTCCTTCTGGCCGAGCAGTAAGCCACGCACGGCCGCCGACCCGTCGGGGGACGCGACTCACGTGTTCCGTGCGAGTCGATCGATGCTCGCGAGCGCGCGCCGGCAGACGAGTGCGTACGGAGCCGCGAGCGGCGGCACCTCGAATACAGCGCGACAGCCTGCCCCGAGCGGTTCGACTCGATGGCCGGTGGCCGGAACGCCAGCGACCCGCCACGCCCACCGGCGATTAGCGCATTCGGTCACCCGGAAAGGGAGTTCGAGTCCGCCGATCGTCCGGACGTGACCACGGGTTCCGGCCTGGACGAACCGATTCTCACTCGTGACACCGACGATCGACGGCCCCCACTCCGGCCACCGGTGGGTGTCGGTGAGCAGGCTCCAGGCGACATCGGGCGTCGCGTCGATCTCGCGCGAGACGACAAGCCGGGGACCGTCGGGTGTGCGTTCGACCGACAGGCTATCGCTCCGGGTTTTCGAGGCGATCATGACCACTGTGACGTTTCAGAACTCAAGACACGAATGCGGTGTGGCGTGGATCGTCCACGACGGATGGCTGCCAGCACTGGACTTTTACTGAGTGGGTGTGTGCTCTTCGCATGGAGTACACGACCCTCGGCTCGACAGGGATGGAGGTAAGCCGGATCTGTCTGGGCTGTATGAGCTTCGGGACCCCCGAGTGGCGCGACTGGGTGCTCGACGAGGAGGAGAGCGAGGAGATCATCGAGCGCGCGATCGACCTCGGGATCAACTTCTTCGATACGGCGAACATGTACTCCCAGGGCGAGAGCGAGCGGGTGCTCGGCAATGCCTTGGAGGGGTACGACCGCGACGAGCAGGTGGTCGCCACCAAAGTCTATCATCCGATGGGCGACGATCCCAACGCCCAGGGCCTCTCGCGCAAGGCGATCGAACAGGAGCTGGAGAACAGTCTCGACCGGCTGGGGATGGACACCGTCGATCTTTATCAGACCCATCGGTGGGACGACGACACGCCGATCGAGGGGACACTTCGGGCACTCGACGACGCCGTGCGCCGCGGAAAGGTGCGCTACATCGGCGGCTCCTCGATGTGGGCCCACCAGTTCGCCGACGCGCTCCACACCAGCCGTTCGGCGGCCCTCGAACGCTTCCAGACGATGCAGAACCACTACAACCTCGTCTACCGCGAGGAGGAGCGCGAGATGCTGCCGCTCACACAGGAAGAAAACGTCGGCGTGCTCCCGTGGTCGCCGCTCGCGCGCGGGTATCTCACCCGCCCTCACGAGGAGATCGACGCCACCGCACGCGGTGCGAGCGAGGAACATCTCTACGAACACCCCTACCGCGAAGGTGGTGGCCAGGCGATCAACGAACGCGTCGCGGAACTCGCCGCCGAGAAGGACGTCACGATGGCCCAGATCGCGCTCTCGTGGCTGCTCCACAAGGAGCACGTCGACGCGCCGATCGTCGGCACCACGAGCGTCGAGCATCTGGAACAGGCCGTCGCGGCGCTCGACATCTCGCTGTCGGACAGCGACATCGAGTATTTAGAGGAGCCCTACGAGCCGGTGCAGGTGTCGGGCCACGAGTAGCGACACCCGCAAGCCGATCGGGCCGCGGTCAGGCGTCGAGCGCCGCCTGATCGTGGGTGTGGTGGTAGAACCGAATCAGCGACGTGCCGTCGGCGTCGGTACCTGGCTCGAAACACACCCGCCGGTAGCGCTCGTTGTCGAGCAGGTTAACCATGAGACCCGCATCGTGAATCGAGAGCGAATCGTACGCCACAGACCGGGCATGCGTCGCGAGCGGCGGTCTCGGTCGACTCGCTCGACCGCCCCGGGTCGCCAGCAGGTGCGGCGACTGGGTCGTCACCTCCCATATCCCCCCTCGGAGCGCTACGGGCAAAAACGCCACTCCGATCAGCATCGACCCGAACCGAACTCACTCGGCGCTCGCGGACGTCGCCGTTCGCCGTCGGTACGCGAGATAGCCGAGCGCGAGCGGGACGCCAAAGACCAAGAGGTACGGCGCGAGATACGCGAGCCCGACGACCGCCGCCCGGAGCGTCGTCACGACGCCGCCGATCGAGGACAGGAACGCATCCAGCACGCCGCTGTCGTACCACGCCCCGGCGACGACCGGATCGTCGGCGGGTTCGGTGAGTTCGACCGTGATCGTCGAGAGAGCGACCTGGCCGCGGAGCGACTGGAGCTGGGCTTCGAGGCGTTCGATCTCTGATTGGGTGTTCGAAAGGCGTTCCTGAACCTTGAGAACGGCCTCGGTGTCGCTCGCGTTCTCGTAGAGATTGCGAAGGCGCTGACGCTGCGCCCGGAGGTTTTCGAGACGGGCTTCGAGGTCGACCAGCTTCTCGGTCACGTCGCTCGAATTCGTGCGGGCACTCAGCACCGTTCCGGTCGCCTGGATCCGATCGTAGAGCGCGGAGAAGTTCCGGCTCGGCACGCGGACGACGAGCTGGCCAGCGGTCCGGTTGCCGTTCTCGCCACGCGTCGACTGGCTCGACCCGCTGACGTAGCCGCCCAGCCGCCGTGTCGCAGTCGTGACGTTTCGTTGCGCCGTGCTGAAGTTCTCGACGTCGAGGCGGACGTGGCCCGTCCTGATGATCGCGCGGCGGGGCTGGAGTGCCTGCTCGTTGCCGGCCTCCGCATCGGTGGCCGCCGAGCCGTCCACAGAGGCTGCGGCGGTTTCGGCCCCGCCGCCGCCGCTCTCGGCGCTACTGACGCTCGCCCCACCGCCGCTGGCGTTCACGCCACTTGCACCGTCCCCGCCACCGGCCGCGTCGCCACCGCCACCCATCCCGCCACAGCCGGCGAGGATCACGAGGAGCGCGAGAGCGATGACGGCCGCGGAACGCGTGTGGGAGGGCATGCCAACCCATGATCCGACAGGTGGCATATGTTTTGTGGGAACTGGTAACGAACGGCCCGACGATGACGGTGTTCCGGTACGCCGCGGTCGGACGTCCGCATTCAGTACGGGTCGATCGGATGGAGGAACGTCTGGAACTCGAGCGTTCGACCCTCCGGATCGTCGGCGAAGAACTGGTAGATGTCGTACTCCTCGTTCACTGCCGGGCTTCCGTGTGCCCGATCTTCGAGACGGTCGTACATCTCGTCGACCCCGGACCGGTCGTCGTAGAACAGCGTGATCATCCCCTCGGTTTCGGGTGTGTCGCCGCCACAGAACCCGAGCAGGAGGTTCTCATGACGGAGGATCGTACAGCCGGTCTGTTCGAGCCACACCGACGCGTCCAGTCGCTCGGTGTAAAAGTCGACCATCCGATCGAGTGCTACCGTCTGGAAGAAGACGATCCCGGCCATATCCCCGCCACACGCGCCATCGTCAAACCCGTTCCGCCGTCATTTCAGACCGAGCAGCGCGAGTCCCCCGAACCGGAAGAGGAACAGATAGACCTGGGCGAGGCCGGCCGCCACGAGGAACACGCCCGCGACCCGCGAGACCGTCCGTGGCCGCGGCAACCGACGAAGGACGGCCTCGCGACCGAGCGCTGACAGCGCCGTAATCGCGATTATCAGCACGCTCATTCCGGCGGCGTACGCGCCGAGCGTGACGAACGCGGTGGCCGGGCCGCTCGACAGCGCCGTCAGCGCGACCGCGATGAACACCGGCGCGGTACAGCCGGCGGCTGCGGCGGCGTAGACGATCCCGAACCCCACGAACGCGAGGGGCGAGCGCCGGCGCTCCGGGAACGCGACATGGAGGGTCGGTCCGCGGCCGAGCGCCATCGCGGTGCCGAGGAGCACGAGCAACGCGCCGACGACGAGTTCGAGCAGGACCACGTTCGCGAGCACCTGAGTTCCGACCGACGCCACGACTCCGGCAAGCGCGCCGTAGACCAGCACGAACCCGAGGCTCACGAGCACGCCAACGACCGCTGCCCGGCGCAGCCGCGACGCCGTCGCTGCCCCGGCCGACGCTCCGCTTTCGTCCTCGCTTTCCACACGCTCCCCGCGTTTCTCGCTTTCGCCGTCTCGCTCCCTTTCGTCGTCGACGTCGCTGCCGAGATAGTAGGCGACGTATCCCGGGAGCAGCGGGTATGCACACGGCGCGAAGAAGGTTGCCGCGCCGGCAGTGAACGCGAACCCGAGGCGGAGTTCCGCGAGATCGATCATCCCGCCTCGATCGCGCGTTCGACTTCCGTGACGATGGTGTCGGCAGCGGCGAGTCCGACGTGTCGCCACGTCTCGGTGCCGTCTGCTGCAAGCACGAGCAGTGTCGGGATGCGCCGGACGCCGTAGCGCTCGCCGGTGCGGACCTCGGGATCGAGCGCGACCGGCCACGTTCCCTCGTACTCCCGCCAGAAGTCGGCCACCACGGCCTCCTCACTCTCCCACGTGATCGAGAGCAGGTGGAGGTCGGGGAACCGCTCGTCGACCGTCCGGAGGTGTGCCATCTGGGGCTTGCAGGGCGCACACCACGTTCCGAAGAAATCGAGCAACGACACCCGTTCCTGGGGTTGGATCGCTACCGCCTCGCCCGGCGAGCCGGCGACCGCGACGGTGTCGATCTCTCTGGTGTCCGCCCCACCCGCACCGCCGAGAACGCCCGCACAGCCAGCGAGCGCGGAGAGCGCGACCCCTCCACCCGCACCGAGGACGCGCCGGCGAGTGTACCGTTTCATACCTGCCCTTGGAGAAGCGGCTTCATAGCCGTGTAGCGCGTGTGAGAACGGGACGCACAATCCCGCGTTCGTTAACTCCAGTGGTCGATAACGATAGTCATGGATCGTCGCCGCTATCTGACCGCGCTCACCGGGGGGACGATCGCCGCGCTTGCGGGCTGTTCGGGTCTCGCCGGCCGCTCCGACCCCAGTGGGACGGACGGGGCGACCGACACCCGGGAGGCCACCGACACTCCAGCGGCCACCGAGCGAGCGAGCAACGCGACCGCCACCGGCGGAACGGCAGCCAGCGTGCCCCGACAAGCTGGCGACGTCGAACTCCCCGTCCCCCGAAGCGAACTCGACCGCGGCGCGGCGGAGGACGCGATCCCGGCGATCACCGATCCCGCGTTCGGAACCGACTGGAGCGAGTTCGCGGTAGAGCTCGATCCAAACGAGCGTGTGATCGGCGTCAAGCGCGACGGCGAGGCGCGGGCGTACCCGCTCGCGATCCTCAACTGGCACGAGATCGTCAACGACGTCTTCGAGCCGCGCTCGAAGGCACGTCGGACCGAGTCCGACGGAGAGTTCGACGGGCCGCTCCTCGTGACGTACTGTCCGCTGTGTGGCAGCGGGCTCACCGCCGAGCGCCGAGTGGATAATGAGGAGACGGTCTTCGGCGTTTCGGGCTTCCTCTGGAACAGCGATCTCGTGATGTACGACCGCGCGACCGACAGCCTCTGGAGTCAGATCATGGCGACCGCCATCCGCGGGCCGAAGACGGGCGAAAGCCTCTCGCTGGTTCCATCGACGCTGACGGCGTGGAGTGCGTGGCGCGAGGCGCATCCTGAAACGGAGGTCCTGCTCCCACCGCCAACCTCCGGGTCGGTGGGCAATGCGAGACCGCGCGATTACACCCGCGACCCCTACGCTGGATACGGCGAGTCCCACCGGATCGGCATCGGTGGCGAGGAGTTCGAGGGAAAACTCCATCCGAAGGCCGACGTCATCGGCATCGCCCACGACGGGATGGCGCGCGCCTACCCGTTCGATACGATCACGAACGAGGGCGTGATCAACGATCGCGTCGGCGGCCTCCCGGTGGTCGTCACGACTGACCCGGGCGACGCACTCGTCGCCTACGAGCGCCGCGTCGACGGGGACGTACTGTCGTTCGAGCCCGCGGGCGCAGACGCGATACGCGCCGACGGCTCACGATGGCGGCGCGCCACCGGCGAGGCGGTCGACGGCCCCCACGAGGGGACGCAGCTCTCGCGGGCCAACGACGCCTCGCCGATGTTCTTCTTCGCGTGGCGCGATTTCAACCCCGAGACCGAGGTGTACGGAAACTGAACTGTAGCCGTCCGATATCTATCAAGAACGGCTACGCCGAACCATGCGTGCCGAGCGGTCGCCCGAGCAGTAGCCATCCGGCCGGTCACTCGAAGCGCGCGGCGAACCGGTTGATGGCCGCGTCGGTCCCGACCAGCACGAGATCGTCGTCGGCCCGGAGTTCGAACGCGGGCCCGATCTCGGTCCGGACGTCGCCGTTGCGCTCGACCGCGATCACGGTACAGCCGGTCCGTGCTCGGATGTCGGCTTCGCGGAGGGTCTGGCCGCCGAGTGCGGGACACTGCGTTCGGACGACCTCGATCTGTTTGTCGAAGCTCATCACGTCCTCGTCGAGGATCGTGGAGGCGAGCATCCGGCCGCTGACGGTGGCGAGCGCGAGCACGTAGTCCGCACCCGCCCGGTAGAGCTTCCGGATGCCCGCGGTCTCCTGTGCGCGGGCGATGATCTCGACATCGGGCGCGAGCTCGCGGATGACCAGCGTGGCGAACACGGTGAGCGTGTCGTCCGGCAGCGCGAGCACCACCGCGTTCGCGTCGTCGATCCCCGCCGCCCGGAACGTGGCCTTGTCGACGGCATCACCGACGACATCGACGGCCGGGTCGTCCTCGTGGTCGACGACGACGGTCTCGATCCCCGCCCGCGAGACCGCCTCGTACACCGTGGTCCCGACTTCGCCGAACCCGACGATGACGACCCGCCCACGCCGGCGTGAGCGGGTGTCAGAGAGGGTCAGATTCTTGAGTCGTTCGAGCTCTGCTTCGCGGCCCGCGACCAGCAGGATCGAATGTTCGTCGATCCGGTCGCTCGGGGCTGGCGGGCTGACGAACTCGCCGCGGAGCCACGCGCCGACCACGTTCGCGCCGGTGCGCTCGGTGATCGCGCTCTCGGCGATTCGCACCCCGTCGAGATCGCTGCCCGTCTGGATCGGTAGCTCGGCGATCTCGAAGTCGCCAGCGATCTCGATCACGTCGCCCAGTTCGGTGGAGATCGCTGTCGTGACCGTGTCCGCGAGGCTCTCGCCGACGAGTCGACGCGGTGAGAAGACCTCGTCCGCGCCCGCATACCGGTGGTAGTCGGCCACCGTGGCGTCCTCGACGAACGTGATGATCCGTGTGTCGGCGGTGTCGGCGGCCGCGAGCGCGATCGAGGCGTTCTGCTCGTCGGCGGCGTCCGCGACCAGCGCCCGCGCCGCCCCGAGGTCGACCCGTTCGAGCGTTTCGGGGGCTTCGGGATCGCCGTGGACCACCCGGACACCCTCCTCGTGGAGTTCGTCCGCTCGGTCGCGGTCGGGTTCGATCACGACGTAGGCGACGTCCCGACTGTCGAGTTCTTCGATCAGGGTCCGTCCGCGTGGGGTGTAGTTACAGATGACGACGTGATCGGCGTCCTCGATCGCCGTCGGAGCGCTCCGCGAGAGGGTCTCGTCGAGCAGCGGGAACACGACCACCGGGAGCGCGAGGAAGATGAGCGCCACGCCGGTGAGGTCCATCAGGATCACCAGCACGTTCATCACCGGACTCTTCCACCCCGCGTCCGAGCCGAATCCGGTCGTCGTGAACGTCTCGACGACGACCTGGAGCGAGTGGAGGAACGTCTCAGGCTCGTTCTCGAAGGCACTCATCCCATAGTCGTACACGAGCGCGTAGGCGAGCATCAACACCGCAAGTCCGAGCAAGGAGTACGCAGTCCGACGCTGCCAGGTGTTCATCGGGAGGAGTTCCCGCGGCCTTCCGTTCGACGCCGCAAAGAACGTTCGGTTCGACGGATCGAACCGGCCACGAGAGGGAGTCTCGGTCGGAGTATGGGGAGGGAACCGCTGCGAGACACGAGATCCCCGTCACGACCGGACGGCCCGATCCGCCGCGATGTCGTTCGACGTACGCTATCGCCGATCCCCTGCGAGTGAGAACGGGAGCCCGGGAGTTGCAAGCAGTTGATTCAGGCGTCCGGCCGGCCTCCGAACGAGCGGGCACGGGGATGATGCTACCCCCATCATCGGCGTGTCTCGCGTTGCATCAGTGGGAGACGGGGCGGTCCTCGACCGCCCGCCTCCAGTCCCCGAATCGGAGAGTGAGCCGAACGCGATCGTGGACGGTAGCACGTGTGCGGAGAGCCGCGTGGGGAGAGTTTATCCCGGTGAGGAGTGGAGTATCGTGTATGATCGTCCTGCAAGCGACGATTCCGGTCGCGATGGACCACCGCGAAGAGATGATCGAAGCAGCGATCGAGTTGGCCGAGCAGTCACGTGCCGAGGCGGGGACAATCGATTACCGCGTTACGACCGACATCGAGGAGCCGTCGGTGTTCCGCGTCTTCGAGCAGTACGAGGATGAGGCCGCAATGGAGACTCACTTGGAGAGCGACCACTACCAGCAGTTCCAGGCGGAGATCGGCGAGTGGATCGCTGGCGAGGTCGAACTGACCCGGTTCGACGTGGATTCGACGTCACGGATGATGTAATATACTGTGATGTGATCAGGTCGTGTCGACTGCTCGATCACGCGGTAGTCGGAGCGTGAGCAGCGTCACGAGCCCCATCAGGACCGCCAACAACAGATAGCCCGTATCGAAGAGGCCACGTTCGGCGACTGCACCGAAGAGCACCGGCCCCGTCGATCCCAGCAGTGAGGCTCCCGAGCGTATCGCCCCCAACCCCGTGCCCTCGATTGCCGGTGGAATCGTCTCGGAGAGATACGACTGGGTAATCGCGCCCGAACCGAGCATCGTGCTGATGAGCACAGTATCGAGAGCGAGCGGCCAAAACCCGTCAAGGACGGGCAGGAGAGCGAACCCGACGACGGCCCCACCCAACACGATCGGGAGCGAGCGACGGATGCCGATCGCGTCGTAGGCCACCCCGGCGAGGGGTTTGGCGACGATGCCGACGGCAAAGAACACGCTGAACAGACCGCTCGCCGCCGCCGGCGAGAAGCCCTTGACGCTGATGAGATACGTCGGATAGAACGCCGAGAACGTCTGCAACACACCGATGTACACGAACAAAAGCACGCCCATCGTCAAGAGCGTCGGGTGACGGAGCTCCCCGAGGACGTACCTGAGCCGTTGGAACGAGAGGTCGTCGTTCGAGCGCTCGTGAGTGGTCGCCGGCAGCGAGGTGCGGGCGAGCAAGAGTGCGACCACACCGAGCAGCGGCACGACGAAGGCGAGGCCGACCTGCCACGCACCCACGACGAGGACACCGGCAGCCAGCGGGAGGAGCGTCTGGCCGGTGTCGCCCGTCGCCATCGTGACGCCGAGAGCGCGCCCGATCCGGTCGGGGTAGAGCTCCGAGAGAACGGTGATCCGCGCCACCGGATAGAGCGAGAGCCCGAGCCCAACGAGTGCCGTGCCGACGAAGAGGAGTTCGACTGTCGGCGCGAACACGACCACGAGCAGCGCGACCGCGACGATCGCCACGCTCGCCAGCAGAACGGTTCGTTCGCCGTACCGATCGGCGAGGACACCACCAGGCACCTGTCCGATCGCGTAGCTAACCCAGATCAGCGTCACCAAGAATCCGGCGGCGGTGAGCGTGAGATCGTATTCGGTGCTGATCGCGGGCAGCAACACGGGATAGATCATCCGCGTGCCGTTCAGCAGGCCCCAGCCGAGCGCGATCGTGACCAACGCTTTTCCTTTGCCGTCGGCCCACAGCGCGCTCGCTTCGTGTCGAATCGTCCCAGCAACATCCATTGATGGTCGCTACCGGAGGGAGGTCGGGTCGCCGGATAAGGGTTCGAGACTCCGCATGGCTTTCCGGGTCGGTTATGGAAAATCGGAACGAACAGAACACTACAATAGTGTGAATATGAACAGAATCTAGTTGTAGAACTGAGAAGAGTATGTCGTTCATCGGCCACAAGTTTTATGATTTTTAGGTTAATGGAATACATCGATGCAGCGCAACGAGGGGACGGGTACCAGTAACAACGCGCGAGACGCGGGTTCGTTTTCGGTGGATCGACGGTCGTATCTCAAACTCGCCGGCAGTGCCGCGGGGGCGGCCGGACTCCTGTCGGGGACGGCAGCCGCGGCGGTCGAGCGCCGTGGGATCAGGTTCAACAAGACGGTGAATATGGTGCGGGATGCGGGCTGTGACCCCAACGGCAACGAGCCGTGTGACGCGGAGATCCGGAACGCAGCCGACGACTACACGCTGTTGAAGTTCCCGCCAGGCGAGTACAAGCTCACCGAGAAGAACTATATCGGCGATAAAACCAACGTGGGTTTCGTCGGCGAGGGCGATGTCCGATTCACAGTTCCGTCAAACCTCAACGAGAAGGTACTGGTGGTTGACGACGGCACCGGACTCCTATTCGAGAATATCGATCTCGACCTGCGGGCGTCGGGTGCAACGCCGGGCCTCCATTTTGGTGCGAGCGACAATCTGGAGATCCATGATATCGAGTATATCGGCCAAGGGATCCATCCGAACAGCGATCCGCGAGGAGAGGGTGATGGAAACCCGCAAGTCACCAACGCCTTCAGCCCGATCGTCCGCTCGGAGGATGGGAACGGGACGATCACAAACGTCGTAGCGAAAAACGACGGGCGGATGGGCGCGTATAATTCGGGAGATGGCCGCGTCGGTGTCTGGATCGGTATCAGTCATAAGGGGACTATCAGACTCAGAAACTGCCAGTTCGAAGGGTTTCCCAACAATGGGCTGTACTGCAGTCGAACCGGCGGTGTCGTTCAGGTCGAAGGTGGTGTGTTCCGAAACAACGATATCACGCAGGTCCGCCTCAGCAGCGACGGTAGCTATGTAGAGGACGCGATCATCAGCGCGGACCTCGACAACAGCGACAGTCCGAACCCCGAGGACACGCTCAACACGCGTGGCGTTCGCTTCGAGGCCGGACGGTTCGGGTTCGGCGGGGCGCAAGTTCGAGACTGCGATATATCCATTGTCTCGACCACGAACTCCAATGGAGCCGTCGTCGTCGGGAGCGATGGTGCAGACCATACGGTGAAAAACAGCCGTATTAGCGTCGAAGAAGATGGTATTCGAGGGTTCTACGCAGCCGCACCGACAGGCTATGGGAGTCGTGATCCGCCGCCGGAGCCACACACCGCGACCGTCGTCGACACCAGTATCACTGGCGGATCGAACGGGGTAGAAGCGATCCGAATCGACCAACGTGATGACTCTGTAGTGGCTGACTGCTGTATCAATCAGACAGGTACAGATCGCGATGGGGTCAAAATGTATAATTCTCCAAGCAATGTGGTGAAAAACAGTACAATCGACGTGCCCGGCCAGCAGGTGCTTTCGCCAGGGTGTCGGGTGACGACGCGAAATCTCTCAGCAAGTGGTTCTTGTCCAGTACCGAACAAGGCTGCAGGCGATAGCTTGCCCCGAGAGCTATCGATTGTGAGCAATAGCGGACGATTTAGATACCAGTTAACTGTGAGTGGGGACCTAGGTAAAAGTACCGCAAGAGGTGCGACTATTGACCCCAACGACACGATTTCCGGGAGTACAGCGACAGGTCAGGGAGGTGACGGTGGTGTTGATAGTTATGGCTTCTCTGGAGAGATCACTCAGATGGATGTGGACGGCGATGTCACGGTATATCTCGATGACGAAGTGATACCACAGGATAAATATTTAGGTAACGTCCTTTCGTTCTATGGCACAGGCTCAAGCGCTGAGTACACCTTCTCCGTCAGTGGCGAACTCTCTGGATACGAGGGTCTCAATGGACCGGACACGATTAGTGGATCAAGTGCAACCGGAAGTGTGAGCAGTGGTCGTGATCGCTATGCTTTCGCTGGTGAAGTTACTGATATAAGCGCAGATGGAGATGTCGATATATACCTTAATGGTAATGAGGTGACCAGCGCAGAATTGCTACCGAACGTACTGGAATTCGATGGACAAGGGCAGTACACGTCCTACGAATTCTCAGTCAGTGGAAATCTCACCGGCTACCGTGGTATCAACGGTCCGGATCGTATCAACGGACTGAGCGCCAGCGGTGGCGTTGGAAGCGGACGGGATATCTATGCCTTTTCCGGTGAGATAACAAATATTGAACTAAGCGGTGCTATTAACGTGTATCTCAACGACGAGCTAATCCGAACAGGCTCTGACCACACCCTAAAAATCGACGGAAAAGGCTCGTATACCACCTATGAGTTTTCGGTCAGTGGTGAGCTCGATGGCTACAAAGCCATCAACGGTGCGGACGACATCGATGGGTCGAGCGCCACTGGCAACGTCGGGACCGGTCGGGATATCTATACTATGGGAGGGAATATCGAACGCGCATCACTCAACAACCGTGCCCAAATCGATATCGACCGCTCTGCAGGAACGATTTCCGTCAGAGGTACTGGGGACTACGTAAGCTATCGACTCGTTGTGTCCGGCGACATCTACCCCGAGAGGGGAATCGGGTACGGCGACGAGATCTCCGGCAACAGAGCCTCTGGTGTCGTGACGACCGGAGTCGACACATACCGATATACGGGCGATATTGTTGAGGCGACGATGGATGAGGACGTATCGCTAACCGTCTCGCGGTAATCTGTCACAGGTTCTTGTGAGAACTGTACAGGCTCCCGAACTAACGCGGGCGAACGTCTGTATTAATCGTGTCTGCCATACTGGAGGTCGAATGAGCGATCTATTTTCGAAAATATCCGTCTTCGAATTGAACTGTTACCTAACATCATGAGACAATATGCGATGACAGCAATTCCAATAATTAGCGATAGCTCCGGAACGGTAGTTATGCTGTACGATTCTCTGATCAAATAAACTACTACGCTCATAACAATGGACGATAGTAACATCCAACCGATTTCCCGTGATGGGAGGGCTATGGGCACTCTCTGAGATACATAATAATAATATATAATGCTATTCACAAGGTAGGAGATAACGAACGCCGAGGCAGCTCCTGCAATCCCTATCTGGGGAATCAGTATGGCGTTCAAGACACCATTGAGAACCATCGTCAGCCCCGAAATTCGAAACGCTACATCCGGTCTGTCGAATGCCAACAAAGTTTTATAGATTACAGTATGGACGGAGTGAATGACCCTCTCACCAGTCAACAAAATTAGCACGAGCCATCCGGCAGAAAACGCCGACCCATAAATTATCGATAAAATGTCTTGAGAGAGCAACAATACCCCAAAGAATGCTGGGATGGGAATGAGCAGTGAATACGAAATCGCTTTCGGCAGTGTTCGTTCTAACTCACCAAGATTATCGTTTGAAACGAACTGGCTGAAATTCGGGAAAAGTGTCTGAGATACTGCCTTGCTCGCCAATACGACAACACCCGTCAAGGTCCATGCAACTTCATAGACACCAACGAGAGATTGTGTCAAGAAAAAACCAATCATGAGTGTATCGATCCATGTGTAAATGAGACCACTCGTCCTCAAAATCACATTATACTTCGAAAACTCATAGAGACTCCTAAAGTGATCTCTTTCAGGGCGTGCTATCCCCAAGCCAAGGACGAGGACGGAGGCTCCAAGACCAATCACCATACTCGCCATCAGCCCGGTTATCAGTGCGTAGATGCCGTAGCCAAGCAATATCAGTCCGATGGATATGGCAACCCTCACAGTGTTTTTCACGACATCGATTGCTGCCGTCTGCTCGATTTTGAACTCAGCACGAAGGACAGCCGTGAGCAGTTGGTACAAAATCGTCAAGAATAGAATGACTGACAATTCGATGACAAGTGGTTCACCAATATACTGTACGACGAACCCACGAAAGACAAAGAGGAGGAGTACGACCACGATGAACGCGACTACCAGAATGACAATAGAGGCCGTGAAAAGTCGATTTTTTTCTATTTGATTGTTAGTTTCGGTGATTCGCTTTTCGGCTGCGCCTTGAACCCCAAAATCAGCAGGGACGCCAAGCATTCCGATTACTGCTTGTACCAACGCGAAAATCCCGATTATTTCTGGACCGAGTTCTCGTGCGAAATAGACGGACCCGACGAATCCGAGTATTTTCGACGCGACACTTGAGACGAATAGTATGAGGCTAGTGCGTTCGAGATTCATTCGGTGTCAATGCAGTGATGGCTTATTCATCGGAAGAAGAGCGAGTCTCTAACCTTGTTTTATATTCTCTCCACGGCTTTTCGTGCAAATACATTACGATTCGTTAAATGAAATATTGCTGAAATTAGACAAGGTGTAGTTGTACACGCCACGTGTTTTGAAGTACGACCCGGCGTACACCTCTGTATCCTTGTCAAATAACGCACCCAGTATTGAGACGTGCAATCGGTCTGTGTATATTCTATCTGCACTTGAAACTAGCGCAATGAAATCTTCGTAGGTTGGGGATAGACTGGCGTCCTCCACGATACAGTTTTCAGATCGTTTGACGATTTTTTCCACTTCTGCATCTGAAACAAGACGCTCCTTATCATCGCGGAATGAAACGAGGTCATACGGCTTTTTATCAGTGTAGTTAGAACGCGCAGAACTAGCTTTCGAAGCAAGGGACTGAGGATCATGATAGAACGCGGTGTCTGGTGAGAGTCCTACCGAGACACTCTTCGGCAAGTTGTAGTTGCTAAGTAACCGTTTGCTGTATCGTTCACGAGCGAACAGATGCACTGGTTGTTCCGTCCCTTCCAAAACTGCCTCAAAATCAGTTATTGGAAACCAATACGTTTGTGGTGCAACGACGATTGGGGTATTACTGTAGCGCTTCAGGAGCGTACGCAAAATCAGAATTGAATGGGGCCAGAGGTCATTCACATTCGCACCTCCATGAATCATGATTGCATCTGGGTCATTCAGTTGAGGCACAGTAAATGGGATGTGATCAATATTGTGATCACGTATTCTCTCGTTTATCCGACGCCGAATTCTGTTTGATAGTGTTCCTGAGCGGTACTGGACAGATTCATACTGAATGTCAAGCCGATCAAGCTCGTGGTTTAGTCCTTCGTAAATGAGTCGGTCACCGTGGTTTCCGCCCGGTACGATGAGCGAGTATTCTCGTTCAGGATTGTTTTTGAAGAACTGTGTGAGTGGTGTTTGTTCCCGCTGAATTGGACCCCGTTGCATAGCTATTCGTGTGTTTCTACCCAGCCCTAATTTATGTAGGGGATTCTAAAATCAGACAGTTGCAAATGGTATTTAATATGTTATTATATAATTCGATATGGATGTCGGTAGAAATGGGCTATCGTTTCTGAGGATTTATCTACACTCCGAGTGAGAGCATACTATGGTCGATTTGAGTGTCATTATCGTTACGAAATTGAATCGGAGTGAAATCGACTGTATCCCTGTATTCGAGAGATGTAGCTTCAAGGATTATGAGGTCATTATCCGTGGTGACGAGGGCATCTCGAAGGCGAGAAACGAAGGCATAAAACAAGCAAATGCGGAGAAAATTGTATTTGTCGATGATGATGCAACTCCGTGTGAGGGCTATCTTTCTGCCGCGTCTAATGTTCTGGAAGAACACGAGGTTGTTGCGGGCGATGTGATCCACCCCTCTGATGACGTAATTTCTCGCCTTTGCACTCACTATGATCAAGGCGACACCTCGAAGTATACGGATACTATTATTGGGTGCAACATGGGATTTCAGGCAGAAGTTTTCGAATCTGTCGGCTATTTTGATGAAGAAATCGAATGGGGACATGACGAAACAGAATTGCGTGATCGAATATTGTACAAATATCCAATTTTCTACGAGCCACAAATGAGAGTTTTTCATATGTATGCCGGCTCAGTTTTTGACTATTGGAAAAAGAGATATCGACTTGGTCTTGCGGACCTCTATTTATACGAGAAGCAAAATCGTTCCATGAATGAACGTTTGTTGAAAATGCTCAACCCGAGATCATATTTCCATCCAACGATTTCTGGTACTATGGTGAAAGCTGTTGGAAGGATAACCCGAAACATTGGGAATGTCGTTGCTTTGGCTGAGGACGTATCAGAAGATATTGATTAGTGCGATGCGCTCGCTACAAAGATTGGCGAACCGCCCACCGCTTGAGTGTCTGTGCCGGTCGGTAGGTGTATCGACCACCGAGGGAGACCAGCCAGTAAACGTATCCCTTTGGATTGGTCGGATCGTACACCAGTGCTCGGGTCAACAGCCGCCGTGCGAGCGCATATCGGTCGCGTGAGAGGGCCGCGTATCCGAGTTGGAACAGCAGGCGACCACGGCGTCGGCGCTTGAACCATCGCCCGTACTCTGCCGCAAGTGAATCAAACTTGTCACGGAACATTGGATACGTCTCAGTGAGTTTTGTTTCGAGGTCGTCACTGATCTGTTCGTGAGTAGCGTTGTGCCGGACGATTAGGGGTTCGGGAACCGCCGTGAACGCTGCGTGTTCCGACAGTCGAATATAGTATTCCCAGTCCTGCCAGCTTGGAAATCGCTCATCGAGAAGCCCGGTTTGCTCAATCGTTTCGGCATCGACAAGGAGCACCGAAAACGAACCCGCGAAATTGTGGAGCAGTAGCTTCTTGGTAACATCGCCATCGACTCGTGGGGAGTCCACTCCATTTGTTTGGCCTTTGGAATCGACGTTCTCGATACCCGTATAAACGACGCCGACGTCCTCATCTGCACACTTGTAGGCGTCGAGTTGTAACGATAGCTTCTGTGGTCGCCATTCGTCGTCATCATCGAGAAATGCAACGAATGCGCCAGATGCTTTCTCAATGCCCGTATTTCTGGCACCGCTTCCACCATGGCTTTTTTCATGTTGAATATATATGATGCGGTCATCGTCATATTCGTCAACGACTGACTCCGTGGCATCCGTGGACGCATCGTCAACGACGATTACCTCGATATTCTCGTGGGTCTGTTCCAATACACTATCAAGTGCTCGCTGGAGAACATCCGCCCGGTTGTGGGTCGGAAGCACCACGCTGACGGTATCCGTGTCCGTTCTATGATTGACGTCTGGTTTGGATTGTATACTGTTTACCATAAATCAGCTACAACACTCCTCTGGATTGGTTCTATCGGTAGTTACAGGCCATGACTCGCTAGCAGGAAAAACTAGGGTGCATCCGTCTTTAGCTAAGCGGCTCTCTGCTCGCAGGGCCGCCAGCTGTAGACAGAGCATCTGCTTTACCAAGGACTCTCACGCCGGATTTGAGCGAAGCCCTGATGAACCTTTCTCAGACAGCATCCCGTTGCTGTCTTGCGGTTCGATTCTTAGCTAAAGACGAATGAACTAGGATGTAATTGGACTATCCCAGTGATCTAAAACCTACAATCGTGTGGGAAAGAATCGCCACTTACTAATTGACGTCCCCATTCCGATTCATGGTGGATCAATAGAAAATGACACAGAAATCTCTATCTTCTTTTGTCATAGAATTTTCCGTAGATGTATTTTACAAGCTTTAGTATGAAAGATACAGTAATGCGCGCCGACACGTTTTGGATCGGTCTGCTCCTCCTCGCGTCATCGCTATCTGTCACTACTCTTGTCCCAGAAATGGTCGGATATGTCGTGATTCTTGCGGTTTATGTAATTTTTGTTGGCATACTTTTCATTACTGATCAGTTTGCAGTCACTTATCACTGGGCAGTTGTTCCAATGGTAGTGTTAATATGGATAGTATTCATGCTCACAACAGCACTCGACCCTACTAGTGCAGGAATCATTCGCCTTGGCGCGTTCGTCGTGATTACCGGTATCAATCTCTTCGTCGTTCCGGCAGTTATCGACCGAGCCGCCCTCCATGACGTTATTGCCTACACGGCCGGAGTGTCTGTA
Organism: Halococcus salifodinae DSM 8989; assembly: GCF_000336935.1. Taxonomy (NCBI): domain Archaea; kingdom Methanobacteriati; phylum Methanobacteriota; class Halobacteria; order Halobacteriales; family Halococcaceae; genus Halococcus; species Halococcus salifodinae. The sequence goes on from NZ_AOME01000056.1 coordinate 59,436, forward strand.
CTTATAGGTCTACCTACAGTTGTTTTTGGGGCATACCAGATTGCTGGACTCACTATCACGCCGTGGCGAACAACCTATGAACTCTTCGACGTCTCTTTGAACAATCTGCGGTCGGTGTTTAGCAACCCGAACACCCTAACGGCGTTCTCAGCTTTGGGAGTGGTTGCTGCTGGAGCGAGCTACATCCGTTCACGCACCCCGATAACTGCAGGATTAGTCGGATTGAACGCTCTCGGAGCCTATCTCGCGGGCGGACGAGCGGGGCTGCTAGCACTCATTGTCGCAGGTGTACTGTACGTCGTCTACCGGTTTTTCGGACGTAGTGCGCTGACAGGTTTCGTGATTGCCGGCGCGCTCGCAGTATTAGCGGGGTTTGCGATGGTTTTCGGCATTATTCCTGGACCGAGTGCTGCTATGTATGTCGATCTCAGCAGTCGTCGGACTATTTGGACAGCAGCGTACGAAGCGATACTTAATCGACCCGCAATTGGGTGGGGTCCTGGAAAGGACAAGATGGTGTTAGCGAGATATATTGCCGAGTCGAATTCTGTACGAGGAACTCACAACAGCTACATCCGAATGTTTCTAGTCGGCGGAATCCTCGGTGGCGGGGCATATCTTACCATCACTATTAGCTTAATGATTATTGGTTTATGGAATGCCCGCTCTGAGACGCTATTTACGTTTCTTTTGCTTATAATGTTCTTTATCATACAGGTTTTTGAGGGAATGACGATATTTGGCCTCAGCTTACTCTCAACGATGGGGGCTTTCTTTGTTGGCTACGTACAGTCCTCATCTGACACGAGTAAATTTGTGAAAATTAATATTCATAGGGGGATTTCCGGATTGAGAAAGATGATCCGACACTAAGCGCGTATTTCGACTGTGCTGTGTATGTGTTTAGCGCGGTCCGTTCGTAGATGCCTCTGCACGTGATTCTGGTTGCTCTCCTCCGAGCATCGACGTCAGTTGATCCGGCGGATCNGGTCCGTTCGTAGATGCCTCTGCACGTGATTCTGGTTGCTCTCCTCCGAGCATCGACGTCAGTTGATCCGGCGGATCGAGTCCTTGGCGTTCCCACGTCGCTACCATCGTCGAGAGAGTCTCGTGGATGCGGACTCCGGTTTTAATGACCAAGAGAAGTTATGAAACCTCTACCGTAATTTTTACGGTAAATTGGTTTCGTCGATCTCATCGATCCGTTTAGCGAGTAGTTGAATCAGTTCCTGTACGGTGATTTCGTCCTCCTGAAGGAGGGTTGTATCAGCAGCATATTCGACCGCCTCAGCGTAGTTAGAATGATCATGGCTCGCCATGATCTGCGTCAGCTTCGTGGCCACGCTATCACTGATCGTGACGGTCGTGTATCCATCTGGAGGCATATTCGACCAAGTGAGCGATTTACGGTAAAACTTACGGTAAATCACCACGCTAACTTCAGAACTTCTCTGGCTCATTACGACCGGAGTCCGCCGAAGATCTTCCGCATCACTACCTGCTCGCGCAGAGCGCGCTCTGCGCGGTTGTTCGTTGAGTCAACGTCTGGCTCCGTGACAAACGTCAGCCAACAGCCCAGCCCGTTCCTGATCTTCTCGGCTAACTGCGTGACTTCTTCGGTCTCGTAATCTGCTCTGGTCAATTCCTCCAGACACAGCGAGGCCTGCGCCCGCCTCCGCTCACGGGCGGAGGCGGGCGGGTCCTCCTCATCGAATGCGGTCAAATCCTCGTGGAGGTCGTGTAGTACCTCCGAGATCGACTCAGCCTCCTCGTGCCGCTCAGCAACGTACTTCGCTTCTCTCAGCAGATGCGCCCAGCATCGCTGGAGTTTGCCGTGGTAGCTCGGATACGCCGACCAGCCGTCACAACTCAGGGTGGCGTCCTCGGCGAGTTCGTCGCCGAGGACGTCCTCCAGCACCTGACTTCCGCGGCTCTCGTCGATCGTGTAGAAGACGTCCTCGTCGGTCACGAACGTCCAGACCCAGTGCTGGTCGCCGTCGACCGGAAAGCCGGTTTCGTCGCAGTAGACCACGTCGCTGTCACGGATGCTGGCTCGAACGTCTTCGTACGCGGGTCGCAGCCGATCTGCGACCCGCTCGGTCATGTTGTAGATCGTCCCCGGTGAGACCGGATGATCGAGCTGCCAGTCGAACAGTTCAGCCTGCTTCCGGTGCGGAAGCCGGCCGTGATAGCGGAGGAGGGCGGTTTGGGCCAGCAGGTGTGGCCCAAACCGTCCGGTCTCCGGACAATCAGGGTGTTCGGCGACGACCTCGTTGCCACAGGAGCACTCCTGCTTTCCAAGCTCGTATTTCGTGACCTCGGTTGGAACGGGGAGCGGAATATCGACGATGACGCGGGAGACATACTCGTCGGGATCAGTGAGAACACGGTCGCAATCGGGACAGTACGCCTCCCCGACCCGGACGGTCCTGTCCGGGTCGGGTGGTGGTCGGGTCGTTCCGTCGTGGCCGGGGTTGCGTCCAGGTCCGGACGAGGAGTCGCTGGCGGCGTCGGAGTCGCCGCCAGCTTCGTCATTCTCGTCGTCTTGCTCGGAATCGTCGTCCTGTGGCGACTGTCCAGCACCGCCCTGTTTGCTGGAGGGAGTATGGGCGTTTTCGTACTTCTTGAGGCGGTTTTCGAGCTCTTCGATTCGTTCGTTCTGGGCAGCGTTTTGCTGGCGAAGAAACGCGTTCTCAGCGAGAAGAGCGAGATCTCGCTGGGGAAGGATCGTCCGACCCACAGAACGGATCGCCGGGTCATTCGACCTCGGCGATCCGTCAGGCCCGGAAAGCACGATTAGCAGCCGTTCGTCCTGCTCTTCCCTGAGAGCTACGATTTCGACTCGACTGCTCCGCTAAACACATACTGTGCTGTAGAGCATACTGCGAAAGCCTATGAAATTTGATATTCGGCAAAAACCTCAATCACCTATTGCAGGCTGTGCATACGCGAGCGATAGTGCCCAGAGCACCGACGAGAGATTTGTTCCGAAGATCGTCCCGCCAGTGAACAACTGTATCACGAGCGCCATGACGACGAGACAGAACGTCGTCAGCGCAAGCGAAGTGTGCTGGCGTACACGTCGGAACGCCAGGACGAGGGCTGACACGGAGAGAGCGAGGTAGGCAAGTCCACCGACGATGCCACCGATGACGAACAATCGGAGATAACTGTTGTGAGTGCCCGTCAGGGTTTCACCTGGGTAAAAGTCATGCACGATTGCTGTCGTGTCAGTAAGTCCCCATCCGAGAATCGGGCGTGCGACGAACGCTTCGTATGTTGCAGTCCAAAAGCCGACTCGCGGACCGAGCACCGACTGGAATAATCCGGTCGGACCGGGCAGAAACCCGAATGCGATTGCAAGCCCACCAGCGGTGGCAAGGGTGCCAGCAGTCATCATACCGGCGAGGGCGGTCCGACCGACGAGAAGATATCCAACGGCAAGGGCTGTGGCGATGACGAGTGCGAGGATCGATGCTCGACCGAGGCCGAGAAAGACGCCGAACAGATTGAGTGCACACGCCGCAACCATCCACGGTGATCGGGTGCGTGCGGCCACGCCAGCCGCACAGACCGCGCCGAACGTAACCAAAATCCGGAAATAGCTAATTCCATCAAAAATGGAAGTCGGCGTCCGACGAATGACGCCGAGCGTGAGCTCCGAGCGCTGGCTGTCCAGCACGTGAGTGATTTCCACGCCGGCGATGGTATAGTCTGGCCAGATGATTGATGGAAGAGCGAGCAGGACACATACGGCACCGACAACGCCGATTGCGGTGAACGCGCGTTTGCGGGAGACGACGGCCGGCACGATGAACAGTGTGATCGCGGAGAGACCGACGAATGCGCCAAACCGAAGGAAGGCCTGCATGGAGGGATTCAAAACCAGTCCAATGGCGAACACGACCCACAGCACTACCGCCGGATAGAGCAGTGCTCGGTGGGTTTGAACAGGTATGTATGGCCAGCGAAACTCGCGAATCTCTTGAAGGCCATCACGTGTAGTGAAAGCCACCACGAGGAACATCCCGTACGCTCCGAGGACAACGAGGTTCCCAATAGTTCGAGAGACGAATATCGAGAGCGCAATGGCACAGCTCACGAGAAGGAGGTAGAACGCGACAAGGGTTCTATCCATGACCGAAATCCCGGTTCCTACTCAACTGATTGTTTCGGTATCCGGATCAACTAGCCGTAATATTGTTATCCAACAAATCGATATCCGTGTGAGACGGAGATACTTGCCATTCATGCGAGAAATCGACAAATTTTTACCGTGCTTCTCAGCATTGGTTCGTATGGAAATAGAGTCTGGTCGATATAATATCCTCCTCATCGTCTGGGATACTGTTAGGGCTGACTTTACAACGCCTTACCAGACAGATATCAACACAACGCCAACGTTGGCCAACTTTGCCGAAGAAGGACTTTTGTTTGAGAATGCGTATTCCGCATCCAATTGGACAGGAACCAGTCACGGTGCGCTGTTTTCTGGACAATACCCAACACAATCTGGAGTAATTGGGGTAGATAATCAAAATCTCCCTGCTGACAGATCAACCTTGCTCGAAATCGTTCATGAACAGGGGTATAGAACGTTCTTCGGAGCGAGTAATTCCCATCTTCGCTCTGAATATGGCTACGGTCGTGGAGCCGACACGTATTTAAACCCATCTGTCCCGTCGGTAAAAGAGGGGCACAAGCACCTGAATCAAATATTAATGGATTCGACTGTGAGAGCATCCATGCGGCAGCAGCTATTTGCGGGCCGAGACAATCAAGCAAAATATACCGCACGCCGCTTTCTCGAATTTATTAAAAATAAAGAAAGTGCGACACCCTGGTTTGGGTTCTTGAATTTTCTCACTGCACACCACCCATACGATCCACCGCGGCCCTACAAGAGGTATTTTGACCGAGATTTATCCAGACCTAGATCCAACTGGCAAGATTATTTTGGCATCGGAGAAGAAACACATGATGAGTTCTCGATTGAACGTCTAACTACCCTTTCTGAAAAATATCCTGTATTTGCAGACGAATTTTCTCCGATTCCGGGAGAGTGGTCAACGATTCGATCCTGGTATGCTGGCGCTATCCGATACCTCGACGACCTCACTGCAGCGCTTCGAGATCGACTTCAAGTAGAAAATGAATGGAATGATACAGTTATTATTATCACCTCTGACCATGGTGAATATTTCGGAGAGTGCGGCCTTGAAAAGCACAATTTTGGTCTCGATGATCCAGTTGTGAAAATCCCAATGGTCTTTCGCATTCCACCATCTCTACAAAACGAGATTCAAGACGACGGATCTCCATTGGTTTCGCTTATCGACCTGTATCCTACCATTTGCCATATCGCAGGTGGGGAACCACCAGCCGGAACTACTGGTGTGGATCTATTATCCCAGCCACTAGCCAGCGATACAGACAGATTCATTTGTTCTGAAGTAGCGAAAAAGCCGACCGATGCGATTGAGCGACGCCACGAAGGTTTCACAGACCATCCGAAAAATCAAGGAAGACAGGCAATTCGGACAGTGGATGGGGTCATAGAATTTGTTCAAAATGGCGAGACTCATACCTGGGGATGGAATAGTGACTTGTCGAATATTGATCGAGATATGAGTCGTTCTGATCTGATTGAGGACTATCAGGAAAGCCGAGACATAGAATTAGGATCGCTTCCCGAGGACATTGGCGTCCACCCTATCTATGGCAACGAACAACGAGAGAGATTAAAGCATCTCGGATATTTATAAATGATACAATCGGCAGTGCCATATATTCAAAGTATAGTCGGTTTTTAGATTAAAGGAAATAAAATTCCATAAATTGCTGACTGAGATCGTCGAGACGCCAGCTATTGAATATTGGGACGACGAGAGCACCGCGGAGTGCCGCCCACGCTGCCCGGGTCACCATGTCGATGGATTCTTCGAACGGCCACTTCCAGAGGCATCGCCGCGCCGAGGCGTGCGACGCCATTTGGTAGACACACCGTCAGCAAGCAAATGTCTCAACTAACCAACTTTGTGAGGTGCTGAGCTTTGGATTTCGAATATCGCTCATCTCGATAGATCGTAACACCAATTCTGCTGGCGGATCAAACACCGGCCAACGATGGACGAGGAGTCAGCCCGGGTCTTCCTTCCACCACGTGAGCGATGTTTTGAACGTCTCCGTCTCGCCCGCTTCGGCGAGACGGAGACGTGTGTCCATTGTGGAGATGACGCCGTCGTCAAACGCGGAACGACCGACAAGGACGCCCAGCAGTACTGGTGCAAGGAGTGCGAGACCTACTTCAGCGACCTCACGAAGACGATTTTCTGGCAGCACCGCTTCGGACTCGAAGAGATGTTCTACATCGTCAAGGAGATGCGATCTGAGCCGACCGCTCAGATCGCTCGAGACCTCGATCGAGACTACGAAGCCGTCCTCAACTTCGTCCACAAAGTCCAGGACGTCAGCGGTGATATCGACGGTTTCGACCTCTACGATGTGTGCGAAGCTGACGAGGTCTACGTCACAGCTGGTGAGAAAGGAATCGAAGACGAGGACGGAAATCCACGCAAGCGCGGACTCAAAAAAAGGGACGCGGAACCTTCGCATCGGACAAACCGCCAGTCTTGACACTCGTCCGTCATCCCGACGGACGAGTTCGGTTTCTCGTCTGTGAGGATCTGCAAGACGCTGACGAGAACATCGCCGAGTACGGCGACGGAACAGAGTGTCATAGAACTCTTCACATACCCCACCAGCAGCCCGAGGAACGATATCTGATAAGCAGCCAGTTTGGTCGCGATTCAGAGACAACGGTAGCGGATCTCTCGACCGAGACGCGAAAACCATGCCAACCGTTCTATGACACCCTGCGACGGAAGCGTGATCCTCTGTACCGACGGCTACACGATCTACGACGACATCGAGGACAAGGAGGGGGTGGACGGCCATCTGGCCGTCACCCACTCCGAGACCTACGTGGTCGGCGACACCCACACAAACACGTGTGAGAACCGCCACAGCTTCCTTCGCCAGTGGCTGGCGAAGTTCCAAGGTGTCTCGAAACATCACCTCCAGAAATACCTCGGCTTCCTCGGACTGAAACTCAACTCACCGAATGACTGGTTCGAGAAACTGCTGTGTTACGATGTATCGGGATGAGCGTCGAATATAATAGCCGATTTCATACTTACGGACATAATACGTAAATAGTTTTCTCGCCGAACTCGGTCTGGAGCGCGTCCAACAGCCGGATCGTCGTGTCGCTGTTGAAGTTCTCCTCACACGGGAGAAAGAACGTCTCGCCGGTATCGCTCACCGCCCCGAGTAGCTTGATGCTATCCCACTTGCCCGTCACTGGGAGTGACGAGCGCTCGCCCTCGGGGAACCACGCATAGATCAGCTTCGAGAGGACCTGTCGCGTCTGATCTATGGCGAGGATCGTGTACTCGTCGTCCAGATCGTTCGTCTTTTTTTGAACCCGTCTTGAGCCTGTCTAAGAATTCCGCACTACCAGTCACCCGATATCGGCCGAAGACACCGCTGCACGATTCAGCAAACCGATCCAGCAGCGTCGACAAAAAGAGAACCACGCCCAGTTATCCGGCGATCGCGTTCGCCACTTCGTGGCTGTCCGGCCCTCGGCCGGACCGCCACAGTTTCAGCAGGTTGTGCGTCGCTGAGAACAACGACCACTCCGCTTGTGCCCCCGTCTCCCCGCGTAACAGGAATCGATCGCAGCCGCGGGTGACGTGCTGACCGAACACTGCTTCGACGCTCTGGCTACGCTTGCGGTAGATGCCTCTACCCCGTTTCGTCCGGAGTTTCCGCTCCATGCGTTCTTTCAGCCCGTACCATTTGGGGATCCGCCCTCGTGGCGGATCCGCCTCCCGGAGTTCTTTCCGTCGCTTCCAGTCTTTGGTCGTGGCGATGAACAGTTCCGTCTGCTCATCCGCTAACTGCGCGTTCGCTTTGCTCCAGTAGCCAGCGTCGGCAAGCGCCTTCTCCGGGCGCTTGCCGTTCACCCCCTCGCAGTTCTCCAGCATCGGCTTGAGTTGCTGTACGTCGTTTGCGTCAGTAGTGATGTCCTGAGCGACGATGACTTGCGTGTCGCAGTCCACCATTGTTTGGCCGTTGTAGCCCTGTTTCCAGCCGTTGCTGGTTTTGAGCGTTTGACTCGCTGGATCTGTCGTGTTAGCTTTCGTATCCTCCGGAAGCTCCACCTCCTCCGGAGGTGTGGGCTTCCGGCCACGTTTCTTTCGGCCCATTTCTTCCTCCTCTCGTTCTCTCCGACGGATTTTCTCGGCTTGCTCCTCCTTGAGTTGCTGTTCCTTGGCGTCGAGTCGGTCCTTGGCCTCCCGCAATCGGTTCAGTCGGTCTTCTTGCTCCCGGAGTTCCTCCGGGAGCTCGTCCCCGCGCTGTTCCGGGCCGTATTCGTCATCTTCGGCCTCATCGATCTCGGCAGCCTCGTCAAGGATATCGTGAATTTCGTCGGTGATCTGCTCACGCGTCCGGTTTTGGTCAAGGGCAGCGTCGCCCTGGACGCGACGGCCGTCCAGGGCGACTTCGCCCATCTCGGCCATGCCAGCTTCCCGACAGAGGCGAAGAATCTCGACGAAGAGGTGCTCGAACTCTCCGCGGTGGTTCTTGCGGAAGAGGCTGATCGTGCGGAAGTCAGGGTGTTGATTCGCGGCAAGGTAGCGAAAAGCGACGTCCCGTTCGAGGAGCCGGTCGAGTTTGCGGGAGCTGCGGATACCGATACAGTAGCCGAAGACGATGCTCTATTGAAAATGCGGTACGGGAGTACGATCATAGCGTCTTGGCGAGCTTCTTGATGTTGTTGAGCGCGAACAGGAGAACGATCTCNGTTCGCTTGACCGTCGAGTAGGAGGTTTCGGACATCCACCGCTGGGTGTAGCCCTTCGCTCGGATGAGAGCGTTATTCGCTGTAGCCATCGGTTTCGATCCTTGGTGCTGAACGAGGTACTCAACGTCCAGTGCGGCGATTTCGTATTCGGTGTGCCAGTCCTGGAACCCGTTGTCAGCAGCCACGGACCGCAGGTCGTCCGCGTTCCGGCGGACGACCCGCGGGCCAGCCTTCGTATCGTGTTCGCGCTCGATACAACAGTGGACATCTAGCCCCGCAAGCGACTCTGTATCGGTCAACGTCGTCGCTTTGATCGTCTTGACGCTTCGCCCACATCGCTGGAGGTAGTACTGAGAGGCTTGCTTCCGCTCGAAGAACGTACTGTCCAATGCGGCGTGTCCTGACTGCGGGTGTTGCTGCGCTGAGATGCGCAGCAACGCCCGCCAGACGTACATCGCGTATCGATCGAGTGAGTGGTAGAATGCGGTAGGGTCAGGCAACGCATCCGGATGAAGGCCGAGCCGGTCACATATCTCCGGCATGAGGCTCAACCGATCGACGAGTTCGGCGTAGCTGTAGCCCTCTTCCTTGCGAATACAGTGTGCGACGATGTGAGC
>NZ_AOME01000057.1 GCF_000336935.1 Halococcus salifodinae DSM 8989
ACTCCAGAAGACACTGGTCTGGCTCAGCTGTGGCTTCGATCGACCGCCGTCGAGAGACGCGGTCGATCGCTTCCTCACCGATCTCGAACACGTTGTTGACGATGTCTTCGAGCACCTCGTCGAGCAGGCCGCCGTTCGGGGCCTGCTCGACTCTACGTACCGAATCGATTCGACTCACGTTGAAGCGATTCCGTGGAACGTCGACGCCACGTGGAACTACGACTCAACCGCTGAAGAGCACTACTACGGCTTCGGCTGTACGATCGTCTCATCGGGCGCGAAGGTACCCATCGCAGCGGAGTTCACACCAGCAAAACAAGCGCCAGAAGAGACGGCGATGCGCGTCACGCGTGACGCGCTCGCCGTCGAAGTACCGGTCTGGATGATCGGCGACAGTGCGTACGACACGCTGGAGTGGCNGTCACGCGTGACGCGCTCGCCGTCGAAGTACCGGTCTGGATGATCGGCGACAGTGCGTACGACACGCTGGAGTGGCACGACCACCTGCTGGATACAGGGGTCGTGCCAATCGCGCCGTATAACCCGCGAAACACGGACGATCCGCTCGATATCGAGTACAGAGTCGAAAATCGTATCGAAAACCACAGCGAGGACGTTCAGCTCAAACGGTCGGTCTTAGACGAGACGTACAACCGCCGGACACAGGTCGAACGGACCAATGATGCAGTCAAGAACTGCGGCCTCGGGCCCGTCCGCGCCCGAGGCCGCGTCCACGCACGGGCGCAGGTGTTCCTTGCGTTGTGCCTCCGAGTGGTCGTCGCAATCACCAACGACGAACGAGGAGACAACCCTGGCCGCGAGATGCTCACGGCATGAGACGGATTCTATGACACGCTCNGAGTGGTCGTCGCAATCACCAACGACGAACGAGGAGACAACCCTGGCCGCGAGATGCTCACGGCATGAGACGGATTCTATGACACGCTCAGATAAGGTCTACGTCATGCGAACTCAGCGCCTGTCGAATCTGATTTCCCTGTCGGTGTTTCTTGGACAGGCTCTCTTGGAACGCCTCCTGTGGACGCTCGTCGGATTTGTAGTACTCCGGCTGGGCTGTCTTCCACGACAGCCCGACCTCGGTCATCAACCGCCGGACGTGACGGTCGCAGTGGTCGGCGTCGAACTCTTCGGAGAGGTACTTACTTGCGAGCGGGACAGACCACGCGGGCGCGTCAATACCGACTTCTTCGGGTGATTCGTGAAGAGCCTCGACGAACCGCTCATGCTCCGCGTCAGAAAGCTCGGTTGGTCTACCTGATCGTGGTTCGTCGTAACAACCTGCTCGAACGGCTCATCGGCGAGCCGTTCGAGCCGATCAAGCCATCGTGAGAGCCATCCGCCGGTGTATCCGTAGCGTTCGGCGACTTCTTTCTGAGTGAGGTCGTCAGCTTCGAGGTAGTTAATCGCCACCATGAGCCGCTGTGCGGGCTTCTTTCTCTCGACTTCCGCCAAGACCTGGCGGAGGTCGTCGGTAGAAACGTTCTCAGGACCAGCCATACCGAATCGACGTGCTCAATCCTGAAAAAGATTCAGCCATCAGTATCAGTCATGCCCTCTCGACCGTCATCAGCAAAGATGGCGATGCCGATTCAACTGCTAAAGAAGTAATAGAGACTTGGTAGAATCCTCATAAGTCAGTGCTGTCGGCTGATCATGGACTACGGGACGTTACGAGGCATTCATACTCTGCCGATAGAACTATATCTCTCCTTTTACACAGTAATTCCATGCCGCCGTTTAATAACCAGTATCTACTCACCGATTCGACGTTGCCGGATGGTTTACCGGATTCGTTCATCACATACGGGTCGGTAGCCGGATTCACGATTCACGCTTCAAAGAACCTCTCGGTCGTCGTCGTTCAGAGTAGGTCCGAAACAGTTGCTCTCCTAGGTGAAATTTTTGATCCACACGACCCATCCAAAACGAACGAGGAAATCATCCGTCAGGTGATGAAACGACCAGAACACGAGTCTATTTTTGAGATTTTACAGCAATATTCTGGTCGGTACATAATCATCGCAGAACAAGCCAGCCAGATAGTCGTTGTGCCGGATGCAACGTGTCTGCGCCGCGTATTGTTTACGGAAAACGCGACTACAATCACGTCCTCGCCGAAGCTCTTTCACGAACTACTTGGGATAGAACAGATCATGGATCCGGCCGTCAAATCGTTTGTAAACTCAGATTTGTTTTTGGAGAATGATGCAGCGTGGCCGGGCACGCAAACTGTAGACCAACGACTCTCTCGGCTGTTACCTAACCACTATCTCGATGCCAACGAGGGGTCAGCTCAACGCCGGCCGCTATATCCACCCCAGCCATCCGACAGACAGGCAGTCATGGAGGGGCTTATTGACTCTCTCAGCGGGTGTCTCATAGCGATTGCCGAACGCTACGATGACGTTCGCTTCCCGCTGACAGCCGGGTGGGATTCGCGGATACTACTGGCTGCCGCGGATGCTATTGAGGATCAGGTTCTTTTTTACACGTTTGCTACGAAAGTCGGACTCAATCATCCTGATGTTCGAATCCCGTTTGCCATCACCGATCAGCTTGATGTGGATTATCAAATCATCCAGCCCCGGGAGCTAACCGAGGAATTCGTCACGGCAATGCAGGATAGCTACTACAATCCGCGATTCCCAACGAAGATGCGGCACGTCCAACACCGCTACTATAACGCTAACCGACAGACCTCGGCCGCAGTTGTTGGCAGAGTAGCTGAAATACTACGTGTTTTTTATTCGCCACCGTTATTAGAGGCTTCTCCTCACCTTTTGGCAGATTTATATGGCTATCCTCAGTCTGATTTTGCCCACTCAGAGTTTGCGGAGTGGCTCAAGAGTGCCGAACCGTATGCCGAACGCTGTGACATCAACATCTTCGATCTGTTTTATTGGGAGCAGCGTATGGGTAACTGGGGCTCTCGGCATACCTACGAGAATGACATCGCGTCGCACCAATTTGCGCCATTCAACAACTATAATCTCTTGCTCTCAGGACTCTCGATTCCACGAAATGAACGTAAAGGTCCAGATTACACATTCTTTGAAGATATAGTAGAGATGACACGCCCAGAATTGCTGTCGCATCCGGTAAATCCCGATTCTAAGAGTACCTGGCGCGGAACGCTCAAAAACAAACTCAGACGTATCATAAATGACGATCCACGTTTGTATCGAGCGAAAAGCCGCTACAAGCAGGCACGATCCTAGTGGTCCATGAGGTCAAGCACCTAAGCCGGTGAACCACCGTCACTACCATTTGCGTAGCAGGGTGTCATAGAACTCTTCGTACACCTCACCAGCAACCCGAGAATCGGTGTCTGATAAGCAGCTAATATTGCCTCATTTCAGAGTCAGTGGTAGCAGACCTCTCGATCGGTACGCGAAAACCATGCCAACCATTCTATGACACGCTATAGAAGTTTAAAAATGTCATGAGCGATAGCATCAAAAAACAGGTCGCGAGTCTCGATTGGACCGACGATGAGGGAGCATCGCTACCGGTGTGCCCGTGTCTGCAGTGAACTGCGTCAACTGTCGAGAACACCGTGAATCCGTTGCATGGTCTTATTCAACAGTTCGGACAATTGTACCGAATATCGTGACGTCAAGGGTTGTGCGTAGCCGACAAAGATTGCACCGAGCGTCGAGATCACACTCATTCCGAACAGCGTCGCGCCGGAGAAGGTCTGTATAATCAAAAGTCCGATCACAAGGATTACCAGACAGACATCGATGACTCTATGGTTTTGAGGAGGGAAACTCCCGGCAGCCTGGCGTAGTGCCGCCACCAGTGCAGTCACACATACCACGAGATACGCAGCTCCCGCACCCACGCCACCGATCAGGAACACTCGAAGGTAGCTGTTATGTGTGCCTGCCTCGCCGAAGTACGAGGGTCCTTCGAACCAGCGGTCGATGACGAGTCTGTCCATCCCAAGTCCCCACCCAAGGAGTGGACGGTGGGAAATGGCTTCGGCTGTCGCCGACCAGATGGCACCGCGGCCGTTGAGTGCGATCGTGGTTGGTAAGCTCGAAGAGGGTGTTGCTTGAATCGCCAACAAACCACCGATGAACACGACAAGTCCGCCGATTGAGGCCACCACTAGCCCATGAAAGTCAAAGACGTAGTAGGCGGCAGCGAGACCGGCTGCCGTACCCAAGACGAGCAGCCCGGAACGGCTCTCCGTGATGAGCACACCAAACACATTTATGACTATGAGTCCAGCAGCTATCGGTGTCCGGTCATGCACCCATTCCGTGCCGGCAGTGATGGCCCCGAACACCGCAAGCACGGCGAGGTTGTTTGGCGTCGTGAAGACAGATCGCGGGATGTAGTAGGTGAACGTGGCGAAGGTCTGGGGTCCAGTCCACGGTTCAAGGGTGACTGGACCGACAGCAATTCCTCCTACGAGAACAACCGGCAGCCCCACGAGAGTTAGAGCGGCCCCAGACCGAGAGACTGCGCGATAGGCTACCCGACGGTCGATGACGGCTGGCAAAATGAGCACGTTGACAGCTGTCAAGAGAGTGAATGCAGCCAGACGCAACACCGAACTCCGGCCGATATTGGCGATGAAACTGATAGCAAAGAGTGCCCAGACAGCGGCTAGCGGGTAGATGATGGGACGATAGACGAAGATAACTACCTCGTCCCTGATGATGAATAGCAACGCCAGTAGTGCATACGCAATGGCCACGAGCGCGTAGCCGATAACTGTTGAGAGCAATGGGGATGAAGAAAGCGATGTAGCGAAGATAATCCCCATAAAGAAGACTACATTACGATTCACGTTTCACAATCAAGAGATGGTGGTTCGTGGGCCTTGTAATATCTACCGATTGACCGTAGTGGCTCGGTATCGAGCAGCGGCGATTGTGCGTAGCCAATAATGAGCGCCCAAAGCACTGACGACAGATTGGTGCCAAAGATCGTCGCACCGTCGAACAGCTGAAAAAAGAGTGCCATGACGACGAGGCAAAACGTCGTTAGTGCGAGCGGTGTGCGTTCTCGAATACGTCGGAGCGCTGCCACGAGTGCAGACCCACACAGTACGAGGTAAGTTACCCCGCCGACGATGCCACCGATAACGAACAGTCGGAGATAGCTGTTGTGGACGCCAGTGAAGGGACCGGAGTAACGGTTGCCGATTGCGGTTCCTGTATCGAGGAGACCCCACCCAAAGAATGGTCGCGCAGCAAACGTTCGAAACGACGCCACCCAGTATCCGGGCCGGTCGCCAAGCACTGCACGGAGCGGCTCCGTCGGTCCGGGAAGGACGCCGAATGCGATGGCGAAAGCAATCACGGTGGCCCCCGTCCCGGCAATCGTTACGCCCGCGAGAGCGGTCCGACCGGCGAGGTAGTATGCGAACACGAGTACGGCTGCAACCACGACGGCGAGCCGTGCCGCACGCCCAAGCGTGAGATAGACGCCAATGAGGTTTAGCGCTGCGACGATGGCCATTCGTGACGAGCGGGTCTGTGTGGCTACGCCGGCTGCTGCAACGGTTCCCATGGCGACGAGCACGCGGAAATAATTTTGCTGGTCGAAAATGAACGTTGGCGAACGGACATGTGTGTCTAAAATGAAAACATATGTTGCAGATACGCGGTCAATCGTCCAGCTTAAGACGGAAAACTCGCCCAGTAACGCTGATGGGAGACTGAATAGTACGCATACTGCCCCGACGATGCCGATAGCTGTGAAGGCTTGCTCACGTGTGACGACCGCCGGGATGACGAAGAGTGTAATCGCGGAGAGAACGATGAACGCACCCGTCCGGAGCACGGAACTTGGAGAGGGGTTGAGTATCAGACCGAGGAAAAACACACCCCAGAGAACGGTGGCGGATAAGAGGATTACTGGCTCGTATCGAAACGGAATGTCGGGCAACCGACGGTTGCGGGTGTCATGGACAGGGGCGGTCGTCACAACAGCTGACACAACGAAAACGACGTACGAGACGAGAATAATGAGATTTCCGACGAACCGAGAGACGAATATCGAGAGACCGAATATACAACTTCCGAGAAGAAGATAGAACGCAGCAAGCGGTTTGTCCATGGCTGAGAGCGCAATCTCTGTCCGCATGATTGTTTCGGTAACCATTCCATAGGTAGTGGATGCAATCTCTATTTCGTTTTGTCGGCCGATAACTCAGTACGATTGACTTTCACAACATTGAATATTGGACCGATCAATTATATCCTATCTGATGGACGTTTGTTTCCTCATCAATCAACTTGCGCCGGGCGGCGCACCGACGCTGTTGCTCGATATCGTTGCAAACACCGACGCCGACACCGATATCGACTACACCGTCTGTTTCGTCGAGGGCGAGGATACGCTTTCGGTGGACTTCGAAGACGCAGGGGCACGAGTACTAGACTTCGGTGGGGCGTTCAAATTCGACCCGCGAGCGCTCTCCCGAATGGCCCGTTTCTTCCGACGTGAGGAGTACGACATTCTCCATACGCATCTTCCGTATTCACAGACGCTTGGCCGTATCTTCGGACGGCTTGGCGGCATCGAAACGATAGTCAGCACGCAACACAGCATTGCGGAGCACTACCATCCACTGACCGGCACGCTCGAACGCTTGACACGCCCACTTGATACGAAGACCATCGCCATCTCCGAAGGCGTCGAACGCTCCTTTACCGGCTCCGCCCGCCAGTACGAGCCAGGCCAACCCGACCAGTGGTGTACTATCTACAACGGTGTTGACGTCGCTGGCTTCAACGAGCGGGTCAGGACCGCCGACACCACCGCTCTCGAATCGCAATACGGAGTCGACGACGAGCCGACATTCTTGACTGTTGGGCGGTACGTGCCAGCGAAATCCCAAGCCGATCTCGTCACCGCGATGACCCGCGTCGTTGACACCCACCCCGACGCGCGGCTGTTCATCATCGGTTGGGGCGACCTTGAAGACGACCTCAGGGCGGCAGCGAGCGACCGCGGTCTCTCGGCGAACATCACAGTCACGGGGCGCGTGTCACCCACTGATATTCATGAATACTACGCTCTTGCCGACGCCTTCGTGACATCTTCGACGGTGGAGGGACTGGGAATCGCGGGACTGGAAGCGATGGCGGCAGAACTCCCCGTCGTCGCCACCGCCGTACCTGGCCTGCGCGAAATCGTTACCGAGGGCAAAACAGGGCTACTAGTCCCCCCGAACGCCCCTGACCAGCTGGCCGATGCGATGATGCGTGTTCTGCGAACCGACAAATTATACGGAACGAACGGCTACGAGCGTGCCGCAGCCACCTTCGACATTCGAAAAACGGTTGCCTCGTACCACGAACTCTACGGCGAGCTGTGTAGCGATGTGAACCCACCGATGACCGCCCGACACGACTGAAAACGTATTTAGCCCAACGCACTCGACTTTCGACCATCCAATCGATGGTTTCCCATCCAAATGTTGTGGTCGTGGTGATGGATACCGCACGTGCCAGAGAGACCGTCCGCTCCGATTACCGAGATATGTCTCTCTCTGCTATCGACCGACTCGCCGAGGACGGCACCGAGTACACGCAGGCGTTCGCGGGGTCGCCGTGGACGCTTCCATCCCACGCATCGCTGTTCACCGGCACGTACCCCTCGAAACACGGTGCGCACGGGGGTCACAAGCATCTTGACGATGACCTCCCAACCCTCGCCGAGGCATTCCGAACGAACGGATACGAGACGGTCGCCGTCACGAACAACACGTGGATTTCCGAGGAGTTTGGGTTCGCACGCGGGTTCGAAACCGTCTATAAGACGTGGCAATACGTCCAGACCGACACCGACCTCGGCGAGATTGCCCGCACGACCGAGGGCCGTGCCACCGTCCGCGCGCTCGCCAACCGTCTAACCGAGGGCAACCCGATCGTCAACGTCGCAAACGCCCTGTACGGGAAGTTCCTTCGCAAGCGTACCGACGACGGTGCCCAACGAACCAACGAGTGGATTGGGGACTGGCTCACCGACCGAACCCGTGACGAGCCGTTTTTCTGCTTCATCAACTACCTCGAACCCCACCTCGAATACCGCCCACCGAAGTCCTTCGCCGAGGAGTTTCTGCCAAACGGCGTCACCTACGATGAGGCAATGGAGGTACCACAGGACGCGTGGGGATACATCGCGGGCGAGGTTGACCTCACTGACCGGGAGTTGGACATTCTCCACGCGCTCTACCGTGCGGAAATCGCCTATCTCGACCGACGCATCGGTGAACTCAGAGAGCATCTCGAAACCGCCGGCGAGTTCGAGGACACAGTGTTCGTCGTGACGAGCGACCACGGCGAGAACATTGGCGACCACGGCATGATGGATCACCAATACAACCTCTACGATACCTTACTCCATGTCCCGCTGGTCGTCCATGGCGAGGGGTTCGGGACGGGCCAGAACGAGGATCTCGTCCAACTCACGGACCTCGCACCGACGCTCCTCGATGCGGCCGGCATCGATGCGCCAGAGCTACGCGAGGAATCGCAGGGCCAGTCGTTCCATCCAGCGGCGGAGACGGAACCCCGCGAGTGCGCCATCGCCGAATACATGGCCCCACAGCCCTCGATGGACGCGCTCGAACAGCGTGTGGGGAATCTCCCGGCTGAAGTACGTCGCTACGACCGCTCGCTGCGCGCGATCCGTACCGATGATTGGAAACTGATTCGAGGCTCGGACGGCTCGCACGAACTCTATCATCTCGCAGACGAACCCGTGGAGCAGACAGATCTTGCGGCCGAGAACGCCGACCGCGTTGCAGCGCTCGACGACTGTCTCGACGACTGGCTGGCATCGTTCGACCATGCCGAAGCGACCGGCGACGTTTCGATGACCGATGCGACGGAGGCACGGCTCGAAGACCTTGGCTATCTTCAGTAGTTCAACGCGGCTGCGAGACGACTCGGGAGGTTTATGAGCGATGCAGTACGCCCGCAAAACAGGTGACTGACGTGAGTCTATTCGATATAGTAAAGCAGACAGCGACAGGGCGTCGATTCACGCTCACTGATATTCGACGCGGAATAGAGAACCCACGACAGGTGGTGTCGAAAGTAAATCAACTATACAATCACCTCCGAGCCGGCCAGCGCTATAATCCAGAGGGAATCGATGTTTTTGCGGAAGATTGGGACAACCTCATCATCCTCGATGCCTGCCGATATGACGAGTTCGAGCAACGCTCGATGCTTCCCGGACGAACCGAAAGCCGCATCTCGCGTGGAAGCACCAGCCCTGAGTTTATTCGGGGCAATTTCACCGAAAAGACGCTCCACGATGTCGTCTATATCTCGGCCAATGGCTGGTATGCAAAACTCAAAGACGATATCCGCACGGACGTTCATGCTTTCGAGTTCGTCGAGCGCGATGCGATGGGTGGACTAACCTCGCGCCCGGAAACAGTTGCTGCCGCCGCGCGCGATGCCGCAGAGAAGTACCCTGAAAAACGGCTTCTCGTCCACTTCATGCAACCACACCAGCCATATCTTGGGCCTACGGGCGAACGATTCGAGTTCAGCACAGGCATGCAGGATACTATACGACAGACTGACGCGAGCTACAGGGATGTAATACAAGCCTACCGCGAGAACTTGGAACTCGTACTCGCGGAAGTCGAACCACTACTAAACGATCTCGTCGGAAAGACTGTCGTCACCGCTGACCATGGCGAGTTACTCAACGATCGCGAGCAGCCGATACCGATACGGACGTACGGTCATCCAGAGGGCGTCTATGACGAGCATCTGGTGAACGTTCCATGGCATATCTATGAGAACGGCGACCGAAAGAAGATCGTTGCAGAACAACCATCCATGGGAACGGATGAAGTCGATTTCGAGCAGGTCGAACAAAACCTCAGGGACCTCGGATATCGAGCATAATATAAAATCAACGGTTGAGCGATAGCCGGCTCTTGTTTAACTCTTGTAGGAGGTGCCAGATGTAGTGTGTCTTACGAATTTAGATGCCGACAGTATTAGACGAAAATAAGATCGGGTATTCACCAATCACAATAGCATTCGATAACATGCCATCGACCCCAATTCACATATTTTGATAATACAAAGATTTATTACGTATAGGTATCTGGCTGAAGTATGTCTGAGGAGCCGCCGTTCAGTAGGCGACAGTTTTTGAAGGTTGCAGGTACGGTCGGAGTTCTCTCCGGGACAGCGGAAACTGCAGCCGCTCAGCAGTCAGATGGAAAGCGAAACGAACTGCTCGTCGGCATCGCCCCATCGGCAAATGCTCGCCAAACCGCCCAGCGGGCGCTCCCGTCCGAGGCACGAATCGTCGGCGAGAACGACACGCTCGGCTACGTCAGGGCCGAGTTGCCCGAGCGCAACTCAGCAAGTACAGCGGCCAGCGTCGCCAGCACCGTCGCCTCCCGTCGGGGCGTCGAGTACGCCGAACCAAATGCCATTTATGAGACGCTCGCCGTCCCGAACGACCCGCGCTTCGGCGACCAGTACGCCCCGGAGATGGTGAACACGCCGGCCGCGTGGGACACCACCTACGGGGACGGCGAGGTGACGATTGCAGTCGTCGACCAAGGCATCAAAGACGACCATCCCGACCTCGAAGCCACCGTTGCGAGCGATCGCGCGCGAGATTTCGTCGATGACGACGATGACCCCTATCCCAATTCGCTTTCGGAAGAACAGCACGGCACGCACGTCGCCGGCATCGCGGCCGCCGGGACGAACAACGACACCGGCGTTGCGGGCATCAGCAACGCGACACTGCTCAGCGTTCGTGCGCTCGACGAGACCGGATCTGGGTCCACCGCCGACATCGCCGACGGCATCCAATGGGCCGCGGACAACGGTGCGGACATCATCAACCTCTCGCTCGGTGGCGGATTCACCGAGACACTACAGAAGGCAGTCTCCTACGCCAACGAGGAGGGCGTGTTGCTCGTCGCCGCGGCGGGCAATAATAGCGGTTCGGTCAACTATCCAGCTGCTTACGACGAATGCATAGCTGTCTCGGCGCTCGACCCCGATGGCAACCTCGCATCCTATTCGAGTCGGGGTCCCGAAATCGAACTTGCCGCTCCGGGAACAAATTTGCTTTCGACGTGGACTGACGATGGTTATAACTCAATTTCGGGTACCTCGATGGCAGCACCGGTCGTGTCGGGTGTCGCGGCACTAGTGCTCTCACAGCAAAAGCTCTCGAACGAGCAAGTGCGTTCTCATCTGAAGGATACTGCGGTTGATACCGGTCTATCCGAGGAGAAGCAGGGGGCCGGTCGGGTCGATGCGCTGGCCACAGCACGCTCGCTCTCGCACACGCTGAAAATCGATGGGAGAGGCCCGCTAACCGAGTATGATTTCACGGTTAGCGGTGACCTCACCGGCCACAAAGCAATCAATGGCGCGGATGTCATTGATGGCTTGCAGGCGAGCGGCAACGTCGGGGGCGGGCGGGACGTATATGCTTTCTCGGGAGAGATCACCGACATCAGTGTGGATGGTCCCGCCGACATCTATCTCGACGGGGAGGCAGTCACCGTTGCGGAGCTGCTGCCGAACGTCCTGAAGTTCGACGGACGGGGACCGTACACCGACTACGAGTTTTCGGTCGACGGAAACCTCGTCGGCTACAAGGGTATCAACAGCGCGGACGACATTGATCCCGAACGCGGCCATGCTGCTGGCGGCGTCGGAAGTGGCCGGGACGTGTACGCTTTCTCGGGTGAGATCACTGATATCGCTCTTGATGGTCCTATCGATGTTTACCTCAACGGGGAGGCAGTCACCGTCGCGGAGCTGCTGCCGAACGTCCTGAAGTTCGACGGACGGGGTCCGTACACCGACTACGAGTTTTCGGTCGACGGAAACCTCGTCGGCTACAAGGCTATCAATGGTGCGGACAACATCGATGGATCACGTGCNTACACCGACTACGAGTTTTCGGTCGACGGAAACCTCGTCGGCTACAAGGCTATCAATGGTGCGGACAACATCGATGGATCACGTGCTGCTGGTGGTGTCGGAAGCGGACGGGATATCTACGCTTTCTCCGGCGACCTCACTGATATCAGCATAGATGGTCCCATTGATGTCTATCTCAATGGCGACGTTATCGATGTGAGTCCCGATCACACACTGAAAATCGACGGGACAGGTCCGCTGACCGAGTACATCTTCTCGGTTAGTGGCGATCTTGCTGAACACAAGGCCATCAACGGCCCGGACTCGATTAGCGGACCGAACGCGAGCGGTAGCGTTGGAGGCGGGCGGGACGTGTATGCTTTCTCAGGAGAAATCACCGACATTAGTGTAGATGGTCCCGCCGACATCTATCTCGACGGCGAGGCAGTCACCGTCGCGGAGCTGCTGCCGAACGTTCTGGAGCTCGACGGACAGGGACCGTACACCGACTACGAGTTTTCGGTCGACGGAAACCTCGTCGGCTACAAGGCTATCAATGGTGCGGACAACATCGATGGATCACGTGCNTACACCGACTACGAGTTTTCGGTCGACGGAAACCTCGTCGGCTACAAGGCTATCAATGGTGCGGACAACATCGATGGATCACGTGCTGCAGGTGGTGTCGGAAGCGGACGGGATATCTACGCTTTCTCTGGCGAACTCACGGACATTAGTCTAGACGGCGCTGTTGATGTGTATCTCAATGAGGAATTGTTGAGAACAGGTCCCAAGCATGTATTGAGTTTTGACAGCAACGGCGGTCGCTTCTCGTACGAGTTTACAGTTGACGCCAACCTCGAAAAGAGCACTGCGAGGGGCGCGACGATCGACGACAACGACACCATCTCGGACAACACAGCGACTGGTCAAGGTGGTGGCGGTGGTACTGACAGCTACACCTTTTCTGGAGAGTTGCGCAACATCAGTGTGAACGGCGATGCCACAGTCTATCTCAATGGCACTGTGATCAACGGTGATTCACCAGCCATCGGCGTCCACAACGGCCTCAGCGATGCCAACTTCGACACCATCGATCGGATGGAAACGTGGCAGAACACTGGCTACGATGTCCAGAACCTGTTCGTCCCCTGGAACCCCGACGAGGGGCATATGAACTGGCTGTTCGATCGAATCCTCCCACAGATCTGGAACGCTGGCCGGACGCCGCTGATCACGTGGGAACCGTACACGCCCGGCGCACGGACCGCATCGGTCGATACCCAGTCGCTCGTCGAGCGCAACGAGTACGACGCCTACATCGAAAGTCTCGCCGACACCACGCCGGACGACATCGAAGTCCGTATCGGCGACGGCGACTACGACGGCTACATCGACCGCTGGGCAAGTCGACTACAAAACGCCCTCTCGAAGTCAAGCGGCCGACAGGCGTATCTCCGACTCGCCCACGAGATGAACGGCGACTGGTATCCATGGTCGCCGACCGTCGGCGACTCCGCACCGCAGAGCTACGTCAGGATGTGGCGACACGTCCACGATCAGTTCGACCGACAGGGTATCGGCAACGACCTCCAGTGGATGTGGTGCGTAAACGCCGAGGACGTCGGCTCCTACACGGCCGAGCAACTGTATCCGGGCAACGGATACGTCGACTGGCAGGGTGTCGACGGCTACAACTGGGGAAGAAGCCAAAGCTGGTCGAGCTGGGACTCGCCGGACAGCATCTACGGCGGGATGCTCGATCAGCTGTCGGGTCTCGGAAACAAACCGATCTGTGTCGCGGAGTTCGCCTCTTCCTCGAAGGTGAGTGGCGGCTACGACCCACAGCGCAAAGACGAATGGATTCGGGACGCACTCGCGTACTTCGAGAATCAGGGCGTCGACATGTGGTGTTGGTTCAACGAAGACAAGGAAACCGACTGGGCAGTCTTCAACGGGGTGCGTGGCACCGGGACAGTCACCCACAACGGACAGCAGGTCAACGCGTACAGCGCCTATCGGGAAGCGATCGATTCGTACGCGACCGCCAGCGGCGCGACGATGGCGGAATCGAACGTTACCGAACAAGTCGTCGGTGACGATTAATCCGGCTTCAGACGGCTGGTCCCGTTAGTTCGAAACCGCTGACCGCCGACCGATCCGAGCGGCTCACCGGTGGCCGTTTCCGCTGAGCGCGTCCAGTTGGGCCGTCGTCCGTGCTACCGTGTCGCTCCAGGCATGCTCGGCGACAACCAGCTTTCGCCCGCGCTCGCCACACCTCCTGCGACGCTCCGGAGACGAGGCCAGCTCGCTGAGCGCGTCGGCGAACCCCTCCGAGTCTCCAACGGGAACGGTGATACCCGCCTCTTCGATCATCGGAACCAACTGCGCGAGATTGCTCGTGACGGCCGGTGTTCCCGACGAGAGCGCTTCCAGCACCGTCCGCGGCAACCCTTCAGCACGGCTCGGGAGAACGAAGAGATCGGCCCCGCGGTACAGCTCCGACATTTCCTTGTGGGGCACCTCGCCGAGGAATGCCACTGCATCGTCGAGTCCGCGTTCGGCGACGCGGCGTTCGAGATCCGCCCGCAGCGGTCCCTTGCCGGCGAAGTGAAGCCGTGCTTCGGGATGGGTCTCCCGAACCTGCTCGATCGCCGACAGCGCATCGCCCGGTCGCTTGCCCTCGACCAGCCGACCGACGAACAGCACTGCGGGATCGCCCGCGATGCGGTCGCTTTCGTCGCCGTCGGGCGAGAAACGGTCGGTATCGATGCCGTTCGCCACCACGTGGATGTCGGTCCCAACGCCGAACTCGCGGAGCCGGCTGGCGTCGGTCTCGGTGTAACAGAACACCGCATCGGCGCTGTCGAAGGTCGCACGCCCAAGCGTGCGGAGATACCAGTGAAAGACCCATTCAGGGGCCGACTGTGAGTAGAGACCGTGGTTCGTGATCGCGAGTGGAATCGAATCGAGCCGTCGTTTGAGTGCCGCAAGGTTAGTGGAAAAATAGAGATGTGAATGGGCGTGCATCACGTCGAACTCGTCGGCTTTCCGGAGGAAACGGGCGACCCCCACCGAAAGGCTGTTGCCGAGCGCTTCGGCAGTCGCCGGTCGCCGAACTACGGTGTAGCCGGCGCGCTCTTCGCGGCGCGAGCGGCTTCCGTCACCGATCGTGAGCACAGTCACGTCGTGGCCCATTGCGGCCTGGTCTCGGCTCATCGCGTGAACGTGATAGGTCCCCCCGCCAATGACCTCCGGATAGGTCTTCTGGGCGATTCGCAGGATTCGCATCTACCGACCCTGCAATCAGACAGTCCAAAAGCGGTTCGATGCGGAATCGTGTCGACGCGGACGATTCCGGTACGTTTTACCCATTCGTCCGACTCCTTCAGGCAATGATACTCGTCACCGGCGGTGCAGGATTTATCGGCGGCCATCTCGCCGAGGCGTTCATCCGCGACGGCTACGACGTCGTCACGCTCGACAACCTCAATTCGTACTACGACGTGGACATCAAACGTCGAAACGTCGAGTGTGCTCGCGAAGCCGCCGAAGAGGGTACAGGGAGCTACGAACTCGTCGAAGGTGACATTCGTGATGCCGACCTCGTCGACGACCTCGTCGACGATGCCGAATACGTCTTCCATCAAGCTGCACAGGCCGGCGTGCGAACTAGCGTTGAGAATCCCCGGCGGGTGAACGATATTAACGTCGAAGGAACGCTGAACGTGCTCGATGCGGCCCGCGAATCACCCGTTGAGCGGATCGTTTTCGCGAGCTCCTCGTCAGTCTACGGCAAGCCAACCAGTCTCCCTTACGAGGAAGACCATCCGACGACTCCGATCAGTCCCTACGGCGTCTCAAAACTCGCCGCCGAGAACTACGTCCGGGTATACGGCGATCTCTACGATCTCCCGACCGTCGCGCTCCGATACTTCACCGTTTACGGTCCACGGATGCGGCCGAACATGGCGATCAGTAACTTTGTTTCCCGTTGCATGAACGATGAACCGCCGATTGTCTACGGCGATGGTACGCAGACACGCGATTTTACCTATGCCGACGATATTGTCCGAGCGAACACGAAGCTGCTTGAGACCGACGCCGCCGACGGCGAAGTGTTGAACATCGGGAGCACAGATAATGTCTCTATCGCGACGCTCGCCGAGGTCATCCGGGACGAGATCGCCCCCGACCTCGACATCGAGTATGGCGAACGCCAAGCCGGTGATGCTGAACACACACATGCAGATGTAACGAAGGCGAACGATGTAATCGGATACGAACCCACGGAGGACATCCGTAGCGGTGTCCGGAAGTTTATTGGATGGTACCAAGAAAATCGCGAATGGTATGAGCCGCTTGTCCGTTCATCCTGAATCGTTTACTACACACCCCCTGTCGCTACTCAACCGATATTCCAGTCATTTTGGTCAGTTAGAGTAAGAGATCGCAGCTCTGAGGCTCAGAACCGAGCTTCGATATCTCATCGCGAGTATTCTTGGTACTGCTGAGATTGTCGTTCAACCGTGGTAGCCAGCCCCAGTTCGCCCAGCGGCTCCTGACCTCACTGCCCGTCTTGGGCCAGCTCGCGCCCACTATACCGACGGAATTTTGCCGATTCAGAGACGGGAGGAAGTCAAAGATACGCGAAATCCTGCTCGCCACCTTCGAATCCCAGTCGCTCGTGAGCCCACTCGAACGGTTCCTCCTCCTGTCGATCCTGGAGGAAGTCGATGATCGCATCGCCGACGTTCTCGCCGTAGATGGCCTTTCCATCGGACAACTGGTTCCGTACCGAATCAGTCTCGTACACATGTTCAACCATCTCGTACATCGCTTCGCCACTGGCCGGTGGCACGAGGAGATTCGTCCGAGCATCGAACACCGTTTCCGGGCGATCAGTGTTGTATCGCGCCGTGAGACAGAACGTTTCGTCGATGTGGTTCAGTTCTTCTTGCATGCTCCCGGAGTCGGTGAGTTCGGCGAAACACTGGCCCGAACGGAGGAATTCGTAGACGTGGGCGTGTTTCTTCCAAAGACCGGTGAAAAGGAAGTTCTCGTGCTCGTCAGCGAGACCTAGGAGACGGTCACGGAGCCCGTAGTTTTCGAGTGCTGTCTGTGTCGCAGTGAGTTCGACGAAATTGACGTTGTAACCGGCTTCAACGAGACGGACAACACAATCAATGATAGCACGGAATCGGTCCGGCAACAAATTTGCTCGCCGATGGATGTCGACACGGATCCAGTCATCACGAGCCTCCAGTATGGGATACACGTCGAACACCGATTCGTCGAGATTTGCGGCTGCTTTCATCTCGATCGCGTCGACCACGGAATTGCCGACCACTGGGATACGATCGACACCGTCGACTTCCTTCGGATACCCCTCGCGGACGAGATGCTCGCGGTTCAGTTGTGTTGGCGCGAAATGATAGAGTGAAGCCGCGGAACCGACGAACGTATCGTACTGTTCGGGAAACGGTTCGGTACGGTTGAGTGACCACTCGCCCTCCCACTGGTCGTCGATGAAAGCCGCCGGCTCCGGTTGGTTGTCAAACGACGGCGACATTCCCCGCAGACCGGCCTCGTTGTGAGCAGTCCGCTGGTTCGTCGCGAACATCCACGCTTGCGGGACGATACCAGCAGCAAGCGTGTCACCATGGACAAGCGGTAAGACGATCGTGTCCGGATACTCCTCCTCAAGGTGGCCGGCAACCGACTCGATCCGCGTCATCAGCTCCGCAGTCTTCTGTGAGAGGCCGCCACGGATGCCGAGGTCGACAGCGACGCTGTCATCAATGTCGTACTCGGCGAGACCGTGGCCGAGGAGATCGTCGTGGTGCTGACCAGTGTGCAACACGAAACACGGGAAACCACGACGACGCGCAGCCATGACGACCGGGGCTTGCTTATAGAAATCAGGTTTGGTTGCGGTCACGACCGCCAGCACGAAGTCACTGGCCGTCATCTGTTTGGCGAGTCGGTCGTCGTAGACCGTGATGTCGTCCATCTTGATTCAGTTGCGCTCGCCGTGAAATGGTAAGTGTTGATATGCGGTATCCGATCGTGTGCTGGACATGACACGCTCGTTTTAGAGGAGATCATCGCGCCGCCCGTCCGGTACATCGAGCTTGACCGGGACGGTTCGCTTGACCTCCATCGGCATACTCACAAACGAAGAACCTTTTATATATTCAGGAGTCACTCGGCCGTCACCGCGAAACTTGTCGGCCGATCGGCTTCCAAGATTTCGACGCGCTCCTCCCTACTCGCTCCCTTACTTTGTTCAGTCACTCCTTGAAAAAGGGCATCCGCGTTGTTCCGCATAGGTGAACTCCTGACACACAAGTCACAGTCGTCTTGACTTGGTGAGCGACACGCAGAGATTGGTTCGTGCGTTCTCATCCGTTGCTGATCGTTTCACAATCGGTGTTTTCGCCCGCAAGGTAGACGATGTGCTACTCGTGAATACGAGTGTGAACCGAATCACCGCTACCGCGCAAAAAAAGTGATCCAATAGATGATCGACCAACCGGTCTTAGAGTGCTTGAGAAGCGCTTCACAGCGTCTTGAGTGAAGAGCAACTCGACAATGGTATCGTTCGAGCGAAGCGACTTGAGCCAACCAATTTTCACACACGGTTGCCGTCTGGCGGTTTTCGTTTGGTGTGCAGTGTGTGAGTGCTATCGGTGATCGCCAAGCGGTTGCGTGCACTGACTGGTGGATAGGTGACGATGACTAAACAGCCTTCTAAACACCTCAGCTACCATCTAACAGCCATTTCAGGTTTAGCTATGATGATCGATAGTACCTCCTCAAGTGAGCACCCCATGCCCAAACGGATTTTCACACTGGGGTTCGATTCACCCGCATCAGTACTTCTTGCGGTGTTTGAGGCCGATTGTGAAAGCAAGGACAGTCGCTAAGCGACCAGTAGAGAAACGCTCGGACCATGTCGGCTGGTGGATCCGTGTGTGAACGTGAAGTGTAAAATGTGCCATTGGAACATCATGCTGATCAGTTCCTCCAATCGAACACCCAAGGTCCACAGACGGATTTCGCCTCAAACTTCGCACTCACAGAACAGTTCCAAGCGGCTGGCTACACTTCGTTATCTATAGGGGTCTACCGTAGTTTCCAGAGAAGAACCTTCGACAATCGACAACGGCCACAGCCACCGACACAGGGAGCCTATGAGAAGTTCACTAGAACCCTATAGCAACTCACGAAGGAATTCGACAGGATAGATGGCGGTCAGGCCGGGTGTCTCGATACGAAACTGCTGGGGCGGCGTGTTCTCGCTGTAGGCCTTCTCGATCCGCGGCTCGCCCTCGGGTGGATCGTTGAGTACGTCAAGCACGTCATGGCCACCATCACGCGTCATCACGACCCAAATCGCTTCTTCAGGGTCACACGCAGCCATCTTATCGAAGTCATCGGGGACGGCCGTATGGACATCGTGATTGATGCGCTCCGCCTCGACCGTGACGACGATCTCGTCGTTTTCATCGAGACCCGCGAGGTCGAGGCGGCGCTTGTCGTCGATGTCGTAGTAGGGAAGGACCTCGACGACGGGTGATTCGGGATCACGCACGTATTCGGCCTCGAGATACTGCCGGGCAACCTCGACGGCGAAGACATGTTGGCTCGACTCCTCAAGGTCGCCCTGCCCGTGGCCGTAGTCGACACCCTGGCGGTAGCTCTCTCCGAGCACCTTTCGTCCGGCCACCGTCACGGTGAACAGCCGATGAGGGTGGTCGGTGTCGTGACGCAGGAGATCGGCATCGAGGAGACCCTCGATCGCCTCGCTCTCGATACCGACGTACTCTTGAAGGCGAAGCATACTGTCCCACAGTAGATCGTACTCGAGTTCAGGGTCATACCGGAGCTGCTGGGCGTTGTACACCACTTGGAGGAAGCAGAGCTGTCGGTCAGACCACTCCGAAGCGCTCCGTTCCTCGGGAGTGAGTTTGAGGTTGATATCGCAGACCGGCACATCGTTACGGTCGACGGCGCTGAGGTCGTGACAGCAGTCGATTGCTCGTTTCATCCCATCAGCACTCGGATCGTATCGGTTGTCACAGTCGATACACCGAAGGGCGTGAATCGTGGGGTCATATTCGACACACGCGGGCAGGCGCTTCGTGAGTGGGAGCGCGGTGTCTACGCGCGCCAGTTGGACGTCAGCGGTTTCATCCGTCGGCTCCGATTCGGCTCCGTCAACCGCTCCAGCTTCGGTCGGAGCAGCAGCGCGTGGCGGTTCGAACGATAGACCGTATGCCGACCGCGTCCATGCTTGCATGTCGATCCGCGCGTCCTCGAACGCCCATCGCTTCTGATTGGCAAGCGGTTGCTCGCTGGCCGGGTGTCCGGACGGAGGTGGGGCGGAACCAACGAGAAACGGTCGTGGTTCAGGCTCATCGAAGGCAGCCGGGAGCCGCACCAACCACTGGCCGCGTCGCAGCGCTCGTAGCCGATTGCCAACCGCATCCGGACCCATGTCGTCGGTGGCTAGACGTCGCGCGAGTCGCCGGTCGACCGGAACGTTTCCCGTGACGAACGTCGAGATGTTGTTGAGGAGTTCGTCGTACGCACGCTCGTCAGCCTGCCGGAGTTGGGCCGGAAACTGCATCGAGAGCGTGATCGAGCAATCGAAGCCGCGGGACTGGGCAAGCAAGTCGCCGAGGAGATCGGAGACGGCGACGCTCGCCGCCTCTTCAAGGTAGAGGTTCACCAGCGGATGGTCAGCGTCAGTGGACGCGCGTCGGCTGCGCCGTCTAAGGGCTGTCCAGAGGTTCGAGAGCACCACCAACGTCAGGACGCGCTGGGCTTCCGACCGGAGTTCGCCCATATCGAGGATGACGACGACGTCCTCGTCGAGCAGCGCCGCGAGATCGAAAACCGGATCGTCACCCCCTGAATCCGAATCCGAGATTGGATTCACGTTCGGGTCCGGATCCCGATCCAGGTCTAGATCCAGCTCCGAGGTCGAATCGGAACGTGGGTGCGAATGCGAGTTCGAGTCCGGCACGTGGTTGAAGACGCTGGCAAGGCGGCCGTCGACGGGGATCTTCTCGAGACGATTAGCGACCCCCTGCATGATCTCGTCGAACGAGCGCTGATGGTTTGCAACGACGCCACCCAGCATCCGTTCGAGGTCGGGATCGCTCACTGCCGGCACGGTCTGGCGTTCGTGCATCCGGCGAGCGGATTCGTGGAGTTGGCGGTGTGAAAACGCATCGCTCCCGTGGACGGGGTCGAACTGCGCCTTGAGGAGGTATCGGATCACGTCCGGCGACCGCACCGCCTGCTCGAAGCGCTCCCGGCCCATGATCTGCATGAGGATCTCGATGTAGTGATCGATGACGTCCTCGACGGCGGTCGTCCGGGGAACGCCCGCAGCGAGTTCGTCACGGATATCGAAAAACGAGAACGCGGGAAGGACGCTTCCACAGTCGAAGTAGTACACGTCATCCAGCGACTCGAAGCGAGCGTAATGCGAGCGGAGATACTCGATCGCCATTCCGTCGCCCTTGGGATCGATCAAGAGGTCCGCGCCAGATGTGGCAGCGTGATTGTCGAGGATCGCCGTGATCACGCTCGTGGATTTTCCCGACCCGGTCTTGCCGAACCACCCCACATGCAAGCGCTGGAGCGACGGCGGCAGCACGACCAGTTCGTCCGTGGTCACGTCGTCGTGCGTCCGAGCGTCGCCAAGGGTGAGCCCCACACCGCGGTACGCGTCAAGCTGTTCGTCGGGCGGGCGTGGCAGGGCGGTTCGCTCGCCCGGCGTCGCGGCGACCGCCCGCGTGCCGGTCGCGGTCAGTGCCGGCCCACCGAGCACACAGAAGTTGGGTGCTTCCCGGACGTCGGCCACGATCCCCTGGCTCGTGTTCGTCTTCCAGGGAAGGTGTGTCCCGAGGCGTTCGTAATTCGGTGGTCGGAACGTTCGCTCGCTGATCGCCCGAAACACGCGATGGCCGGGTGGGAGGGTTCCCGCGTGGAGGGCCTCGTCGGTCCGCACCACGCCGTCGAGGTCGTAGGTAGTGCGCCCGACGGCGCTGAACACCGTGGCGAGGTCATCGGCCACACGAGTGGCGGCGTCGGGGTTCTCGCAGGTCAGAGCGGCCGCACGGACGTTGAGATCGAACGATCGACGGGTTTGCTTCGCGTCGAGTTCGTCGAGCCGCGTGCGTTCGCTTCGAATGGGGGTTGGTTCGTCGGGTGCGTATGCTGTGTGTTCCGTGTGTTCGTCGGCGGCCTGTGGAACGATCGCCTCCAGCAGCGCGTCGCCGATACGCGCCCCGCGGGTGTCGTGGCCCTGTTCCAACCGGTGGTGGCGAACCGTGGCGGCGGCGGTCCAGTCGGGTTTGGGTCGCAAGAGCACCTGATAGACCATCCCGACGGACGTGTCGGCCATCGTCTCGACGACTGCCGTGAGAGGGACGTGGTCGCCGCCAGTCGAGTGAAACCGGTTGAAGGGTGTCAGCTGTGTCTGCCAGTCGTTGCGACGCTCAGTGACACCGTGATACTCGACTCCCGCAACGAAGCATTCCTCGTCGACTCTCCCCGGTGTATCGACTGCGCCTGTCTCATCAGTGACCCCGCCCGTGTCACCTGGTCCTCGCTCGCCATCCGCCCTCACTTCGGGGGTCGCTTTCGCCTCGCCGAACGGCTGCTCGTCCGCAGGCTCTCGGTGGTCGTCCGCACGCCCCCGCACCGCGGGGCCACAGGCGCATGTGAGGTCGAGCGTCGTCCGATCGAATTCGTAGGTGTCGGGAAAGAGACTCCGCAGCGCGCGTTCGAGCCCGTCGGGATCGTGCTCGGTATCGAGCCCGAAGTAGTACTCGATCGTGGGGACGTCGGCGGGCGAAATCAGGAGGCACTCGATCGTCGGTGGGGTTGGCGACCTCCCAGTGAGGCGCTGCACCCACGAGCCCGTGGTCCGCGTCGATCCCATTCGATGCAGGCGTTCGAACGGACTCCGGATCGACTCGGTCGACAGCGGGTCATCACTCGGTCGAACGGCGATGTACGATCGGGACCCGGATCGATCGCCGTCATGCCCACCGTCTGCGGGTTCGTCTTCGGCTCCCGCCATCATAGAAGGAGGATCGACGGTGAGCTTTAGTCTTCTTAC
Source organism: Halococcus salifodinae DSM 8989 (assembly GCF_000336935.1). NCBI lineage: Archaea > Methanobacteriati > Methanobacteriota > Halobacteria > Halobacteriales > Halococcaceae > Halococcus > Halococcus salifodinae. The sequence goes on from NZ_AOME01000057.1 coordinate 23,056, forward strand.
AACACCCCTGGGTCTCTCGATGTGGATGTAGCCTCGGAAGATGTGCTCCCGAATTTCTCAATCGGAGTCACTCATTTGCATCTGCCTCGTTCATCAACAATGTCTCGATCGTCTCGAACTGCGGTGGCTTGTGGAGAGGGATGCCCGAGAGAACGATCTCGCGGATGTCGTCTGCGTACTGTGGGATCGACGCTGCGTCCTCGACGTCGATGTCGTAAGCGTATCGACCCTGCTCGAACTCCTGTTCTTCGAGATCTAGGATGAGATTGTTGACCGCTCGCTGATTCGCTGCCCGATCCTCACTGACGAGCACCCAGAGATCAATGTCACTTCGACGGTCGGCGTTTCCACGTGCGACACTTCCATAAAGGATGATTCCAAGGAGATTCTCCAACGTCCCTTCGAGTTCATCGACGGCTGTCTTTACCGGTTGGTGAAACTCCGATTGCGGGATGCGAAGAAATGGATCGCTCGGGATCGAGAGGCGCTCGCGGTTGATCTGGACCAAGCGTCGATTGCCATCGGCATCCTCGACGACCAACTCGTTGGCTCTGAGACTGTCAACCGCTCGTCCGACGGTCGGCTTGGTATTCCCGGTCCGAGTCGCTAGCTCACCAATCGTGAACGCATCGAACCGGTGTCGGGATAAGAGAAGGAGAATATCATCGGTTGCTTTGCTCTTGTACAACCCAGCATCGTGAGCCGGTATCTGGAGAGATATCGTGACACCAGTTCCTCCCTCTCGTTTCAGTTGGTGTTCCATATAACGTCTGATGTAATGGAAGTATTAAAACTTTATATGTATTTGACCCGCGCTACAAGAGTGGAGCCCCCATCAGAATGGCAATGGTTGAAGCGTCGAACTGCAGTTGCACAGACACGGAAATGGCCTACCGCTCAACCCACCCGGGAGCATTGACATCCTCCCGCCCCTGAAGGGGCGAGATTCCTTCGGCGGGGAGTACGGTTTAACCCGACTCGGCTACGAAGGCAACTTGCGGGTTCGCACGAACCTCGTTGGAACAAGAGTATGGCGACTCTGACCAGTCGTGGTCGTTCCACTTGAGGCGTGCNACGAAGGCAACTTGCGGGTTCGCACGAACCTCGTTGGAACAAGAGTATGGCGACTCTGACCAGTCGTGGTCGTTCCACTTGAGGCGTGCAGGCTGTGCCATCAGCCCGACTTGTGAATCGTCTAGTTGTCGATGCAGAAACGTCCATGACGCCGCGAGGTCCGCGTGGCCGTCGAAGCCACACGGACACGTTAGCGTGTCCTTGTGGCGGACTGTCTCGTCGCGTTCGCCACA
>NZ_AOME01000058.1 GCF_000336935.1 Halococcus salifodinae DSM 8989
CATGACGCCGCGAGGTCCGCGTGGCCGTCGAAGCCACACGGACACGTTAGCGTGTCCTTGTGGCGGACTGTCTCGTCGCGTTCGCCACAGTGCGGACATTCCTGCGAAGTCCATTCTTCGCCGTCGGCTTCGAGTTCCATCCCGTATTCCTCGCAAACACACGCGAGGTGGTTCACGAACTGCCGGAACGCCCAGAAGTTGTGCGTCTTCTGGTTCGCCGTTACCGACCACGACGTTTCGAGTACGTCGGTGAGCGCA
>NZ_AOME01000059.1 GCF_000336935.1 Halococcus salifodinae DSM 8989
CTTCGTCGGCGTCGGTTTGTGGAACCACATCGAAGGTGTTGGTCCGTTGCATCTAGGACCCCTGTTCCTCGATGTACTGCTCGATGGTCGCTTTCAGAACGCTGCCGGAGCTGCCGACATAGTACGAACGAGTCCACTTGATTCGGCCCTCGAAGCGCTGGTTGTACCAGCGCGCCGAGATTCCTTTGAGCCAGTTCACCAACAGTGACGGCGCGTTCTTCGGCGGGCTGCCGACGAACAGGTGAACGTGGTCGGGGCGAACCTCGGACTCGATGAGTTCGATGCCTTTCTCGTCGCAAATCTCGGCGAAGATGGAGTCGAGACGCTGTGGCGTCTCTCCCGTCAGACGCGACTCCCGGTACTTCGGGATGAACACTATATGGTAATAGAGTTCGTAAGTCGCGTGACGGGTGCTCTTTACCATCCATGTAGACTGTGGCACGGAATGGTAGTAAGCGTTTCGTACACGGTGGCACTCCTTCCAGGCGAAACGGTCGTTCCCGGTGGTTATGGCCTTCCACGACACAGTTTACGGCGCGTACCCCCGCCCTGAAGCGCGAGGCTCTGCGCCTGTGATTAACGTAGTGCGCGTTCGTGGCTCGCCCGCTCGCCGCGTGCCACCCTCCGCAGCGCTCGGCACCGACCATTCCGGGCTTGCGCCTCGTGAGCTCCCTCCGACTCCGTCGTCGGTCGCCACACTCGGCGTTCCGGGCATCTGGTTTGCCGCCAGCACCAAGCGCGCTTTCGGTTGCGTCGCCCGTGCTCGCTCCCCTGGGTCGCTGTGCCGGTCGACGGACACGAAACCGGCTTGTGTGCTGGCCGCTCGCTCCGGGCGGGTCGGCGCGCGGGCTGGATCGTGGGGGTCCTGAGGGCGCGCTCCGCTCGCGCCCCTTCACAGAGGTGAAGGCGCTCGCGGGACCGCGCAGCCGATGACAGCGGTCGGTGCGACGAGATGTGATTCGAAGGGCGACGAAGACGCCGTTGTGTGCGCCTTCTGTGGTAGTACTCTCAAAGGAGACACCAATGAACACTACCTACGCCACCAGCCACGAACGGATAGTCGATGAACGAACAAACGAACAGAAAGACGGTTTCGAAGACGAATCGGCTCTCGAAGTCGATGAGCGACCCGAACGACGGGCGAGTGTCGAACAGGAGATCCAGGGCACGGTCGATACGAACCACCCCGATGCACGGGGCGTGTGCGAGGAAACGAACGAGCATCTGACCCTCATCCAGGAGGAACGCATCGAGGGGCGGGAACGCGAGCTCGAACGGATCAGCGAACAAGCGGCGGTCGGACCACAGGCGGGACGCGAGCGGCGATCCAGAGAGGCCGTCGCGGAGCGCGTCGGCGGTCGTAGGGAGCGACTCAGGGTGGGGTACGACGAGGATCCACGCGAGCGACTGTCCAAGGACGAACTCGCAGCGGTGCACCAACGGGCGGCTTACATCGAAGACGGGCTGACGTTCGCGGGCCAACACCGAGCCATCGCCCGACAGATCGCAGAGCGCGTGGTCAACGATCGAGAAAGCGTCATCGATGCCGCACTCCACACCAGGGAAGCCCTGGTGGAGTCACGAGGCGTGGTCAAGCCACTCGCACGGGTGCGGCCCGAGCAGTGGTCAGTGACGGTCGAAGCAGAGGTCGTGCGGCTGTTCGAACCAGCGTCACCCGCCCAACAGCAGGTCGGAATCATCGAAGACAGTTCAGGATCGGTCAAACTCACAATCTGGCGGAGTGCGGAGGTCGGGACGGTGCTTCACGAGGGCGATCGCGTTCGTATCCATGATGCCTCACCGGGTCGGTTCGGTGGTGAGACGACGTTGGCGGCCGAACGAAAGGCGAAGTACGGGACCGTCTACAAACAAACCCGGATTACGGTCCTCGAACCCGGTGATGGACCAGCCCCCAGGCGACCACGGTGGGGGCCGGTCTACGACGACGAGGGAAACGTCGTCCAAGACAGGAGATCACTCAAACGCCCCTCGTCCTCGCTCTGACCGATCTGCTTTCTCTTTTTTGTCAGTTTCATATAGTCCCCATCTCCTCAGCTTGCATTTTGGATGCAAGGAGCGACATTACCTCCCAAACGACTCGCGTTGGATTCATCGAGGAGAACGTATATGATTCATAAGCGTACTCCGTTTGGGAGTCGTTCCTCTCTTGGAAATGTCCCCACCCCTCGACGTGCGGATTGGGTTCGTGATGCCATCCGAAGTCGGTCCCTGTCCCATCATGATAATGGAACGAAAACTCGGGGTGAGTCTCTGGCGTCTCGCCGGCGAACCAGCGCACCGTCAGTATAGCGTCGTCCACACTCCTCCCAAGTCGCTCAACTGTCACCTCTGCGACGACTCGGTTGTGTACGTCGGGTGGGAACCCCTGGGCCGTCGAAACCGCTGGATGCCGTTCGAGCTCGCGTCGGATTCCACGGAGTGCCCTGTGGGAGGCTGCTGCCGAATCGTACGATCGATCGCCACCATGCATGGGCTACGCTGTTGCCCTGTCGTCACGACTATATGTCCCGTAGTTTTCGATGGCATCCTCGACGATCGTGAGGCGATACCTGGTGAGTTCCCACTCACTTGCAATCGTGCGAATCTCGCTGGTTTGTTCGACCTGTTCGGCCCCCGCAGCACGTTCACGGAGCGTTTCCGGAGCGTCGACGTGGTATTCCTCGCGCCACGTCTCGATTCGTTTCTGGAGATCCGCTTTGAGCCCGATGAGGCCATCGTGGTCGTACTCCTCAAGGAGGTCACGGAGCGTCCGTATCCGGACGTAGAGCGGATCGGGCGTGTACAGCGCCGTCCCTTCGCGGTCGGTCTTCAGGAGGACGTTCATCTCAACGAGTCGTTCGAGATGACTGCGAGCCGTGTTCTCTGCAACGAGGGCCTCGTCTGCGATAGACGATGCTGATCGGGGCTGTGTGACCGCCTCCGCGACTGACCGAACCCGATCGAACGCGCTCGTGTGTTCTTTCCACGCTTCGATACCGGGTGCGTTTTCTGCCATACCAGGCCTTGACACTCAGCATCAATAAATCTATTCCAAGGTAGAATAGTCTATCTTCGGGCGGGGTCAAACTCGATCTCGACGGTGTGGCCTGCGTTGGGAAACCTGCCGGTTGCCCTTCGATTGCGATCTCGCTGTTGGACTGGGATCGGCATCGGACGTATCGAAGGGATCAACACCTGGATTTTGGTGTAGCGGGGTGGGGGGTAGGGGGGTGTTGTAGAAAATCATTAGTACACACTCACGAGCGGTTCCCGTATGCTCGCTGGTGGCCTCATACGGGAGGCGGATCCACTCGGAGGTGACTCGAGGCCTCAGATAGTTCGTGCGGCCCACCGGCGACGAACAACCCTTCTCGTGGTCACTTTCATCGGGATCGGACTCGTGATGGGCGTCCTGATCGGTCCAGTCACTGCCGCGGGAGCGGAGAACGCGACGAACGCTTCGATCACGCTCGACCAGCAGACAACGAACGGATCGACGCTCGTGGTTCGATCCGTCACGGTCCCCGAAGGCGGCTTCGTGGTCGTCCACGGCAGCAGTTATCTGAAAGGATACGGCGTTAGCGACGCGATCGCCGTTTCTGAGTACTTGGGACCCGGAACCCACGAGAACGTCACCGTTCGCCTTTCGACGCGGGTGCCGGGAAGCCTCGATGATCGTCGGCGACTCACCGTGAGCGATCGAGTCGGGGCGACGGTTCACCGGGATACCAACGATAACCACCGCCTGGAGTACTATCGTGCCGACGCCAAGAGGGCTATCGATCAGCCCTATGGCGGGCTTGCACACCCTGTCGAGGACACCGCCTTCGCGACCATCACGGGTTCACGCGCCGCTCCCGACGTTCGCTCGGCTGACGAGCGTGTTGCCATCCGGTTTGCCGACCAGTCGGCCGACAACGCGACACTCACCGTTGCAGCGGTCACGCTTCCGCGTGGTGGCTACGTGAGCGTCCACACCGCTGCGTACCTCCCGCCGAGAAACGAGAGCATCGAGAGCACGATCGGCGTCTCGAAGCGACTCGAGCCGGGCACACATCGAAACGTCACAGTTCACCTCTTTGCAGACACGGCCGACCGAACGGCTGGGGGCGAACAGGCGACGGCTAGAGGAGAACGGACGACGACTGGAGAGAGGGAGACGAACCACACAGACCACACAGTACGGAATCGACAGACGCTCGTCGCTGTTGGTCGTTACGACACCGGCCGAAACGGAACGTTCGAATTCGTCACCACTGGGGGACGAGAGGATCCGGGGTACGTCACCGAAAACGGCTCGCTGGCCATCGCACAGGCGATTGTCGGTCTGGACGATCAGCGACCGACCACCGCGGGGACACTCCCCGTGACGCCCCACTCGGAGGCCCTGACCACAGACACAGTCGAAAGGCGCGAACCGTACACAACCAGCGGATCCACGACCGATTCCGGGCGACGAGCTGAGGGTGGATCCACCACCGGATCCGCAGACGCTGGGGGGAATGGCCCGTTCGCCATGCTACCGAATCCACTCTACCTCGGCGCTGTTGGCCTGCTTTTCGTCATGCTCGGTCTCCTCGCGAGGATCGATACGTAATGCGATCGTCGACCGTCCCCCTGTGGTTCCGCGCTTGGAGGGCGGAGCCGTGAGTCGAGCGGATTCCACCCGAACCGACGCCACTGCTGCCGCCGAGCCCCAAGGTGACGATATCCAAGGGACTGTGCCGACGAACGACGAGCGAGGGTGGGACGGGCTATTAGGGGAGACGACCCGTCGAACGTTCCTCAAGACGAGCAGTGTTGTTGGGATCGGCGGTCACACCCTCGGCGGGACTGCCAGTGGGATGGAACCGACCATGTCAAACGTGCCGATCCCTGCCGACCTCCCCAACCCCGCGCTTGCCGACCGCGTCGGCAACTTCGAGCGGGCGGGCTTTCCGAGCCGCAGGGCCTATCGTGAGATCGCCATCCAGGAGCGCCGAACCCTCCAACAGCAAGGGCCGTTTGAACCAGCACGTGACGTCGACGCGGTCGGGTATCTCGGACTCGATGACGGAACACCGGTCGATACGGCGCTCGCTGAGGCGGCGGGGAGCGGCCGCCTCGACGACACCCTCCTGCGATTTCCCGCTGGGTCCTATCGCATCACAGGCGGGCGGACCAACCTCTTCGTGAATGGTGCGTTCGGGATCGTCGGCCCCGACGCACGGTTCGTGCTCGATGCGGGAGTGCACGCAACGTTGCAGTTCATCGGCTCGCGTATCCGTGTCGAGGGGATCACGATCGATCAGAGCGCACCGGGCGCGGTCGCCTCGGTCTTACTGCGTGCTGAGAACGGCACGATCGAATGGCTTCGGGTTTCACGGGTCGGCGTCGTCTCCCAGCGATCGCTGCAAAACCATCCGGGAAAGCCACAGATCCAACTCCGTCTCAGTGGGCGTGGAGAGAGCTACATCCGCATCGAGGACTATCGGGCGCTCGGTGGCAACAACGCCGGTGCACACTCGTGGTCGAGTCGATGTGCGCCACCACCGGGATTCGTCGCCAGCGAAAACGGAGCCCCTGGGATCTGGGTCGGCCAAGGCGCTTCTCCCGAGACGACGATCCAGCTCATCAATCCCGAACTCCATGGATGGGAGAACGGAATCTACGCCAGCAGGACGGAAAGTTCGATACAGGTGATCGGCGGCCGCTTCATCAACAACAATAACGCCTCGATCCGCATCGCGGGCGAGGATTCCGCTGCCGACGGTTGCTCGATCTACTTCAACCAAGAGGAATACCCGGTCGAGGAGATGCCTGGGCCGTACAGACCGGGCGAGATCCAGGGTATCAACGGCGTTCGTTCCGAAAGCAAGGGAACACAACAGGCGGCCACGCTCACGAATCTCGATATTCAAGCCTACAACGTGCGCCGCCTCGACGACTTTGGGTGTGGCGGACTCAACGGACTCATTCGGATCCAAGGCACCGTCGGAAGGGGTGTCATCGACAACTGTCGCCTACGATATCGGAACATCACCGACACCCCGGCGATCGTGGTTAACCGTCCCAACGGGAGCGGATACTACCCCGCACCGCCCGGACCGCGTGATATCCAAGTCCGGAACACCGAGATCATCGGTGATCGACTGGATTCGGCGGCGATCGATATCCGGGGACGACCGAACTCGATGGTCGGTGATAGCTGTATCAGGATACCTGGGGCTGGTCCGAACGAGATCCAGGGCGCTCGGACACAAAACGTCGGCTACGGGCCGAACTGTGCGGAAAGCCAAGTGCCGACAGGACCTGTGGGTGCACCGGGAAGCCTCTCGGAACTGAACCTCTCAGCCCGCTCTGGAAACGTCTCGCTCGGCTCCTCGATCCCCAATCAACGAACGGGCGCGGCAACCATCGTCGCTGTAATTGTCGCGCTCATCTTGGGCGTACTTGGGTTTGTAGGGTCTGGAACGCTTACAATACTATTAGCAATAGGGATAGTAATATTTGCGTCGCACGTCATACGATCGTAGTCGCTATAACGAACAATTTCAGATACTTAACCCGACTGCTATAGCAAAAAGTATAAAGAAGATCATGCTTGCGAAAAATCCTGCATTGCGGTGTGGGAAAACGTTGAAGCTTAGTAGCGGACGAGCCCGAGGAACAAGAAACAAACCGGTATATATCCAGAGAAGTCCTGGGAGAATTTTTTCGTCGGCCAGAAATCCAATACCAAGGAGTGTAAGTGCGATTCCCACAACCGTCTCTATCCGATAGCTAAAGCGTGCACGAATACCCAAAGACTGGGGTGCCATATGGTACTAGTGAACAATTCTCTCATACAGAGCGATAAACCTTCCCCGTACTAACTGCGAGAGTCACTGCTATCAAATCGATCTAATTTTTCACCCTCTTGAATAGTGAGCTCACCAGCAAGATAGCGGTGTCCGAGGTTCGTAAGTTGGTAGTATCCCTGGGGACTGCTGAGATTTTCTAGCAAATCAGCCTTATTGAGTTTCAACACACGTTTTCGAACATGGCTTGCTGAGAATTCAGTATTAACTGCAACCACCTTAGGTGGTGCACAGAATCCATCACGTTCGTGTCCTGATAAAAAATCCAAGATGGTATTATCTGTAGGAGTCATCCAAGCAATCAGTGGACGCATTCTATGGAGCTCTTCTGCTATCCTAATAAAAGTACTTAGTAAATTTGATGTGGAGAATTATCTAATGTGCTCAAATAGTACTATATGATTCTCTAGTTTTAAGTGCGACCACATTGTAGCACTATTTGCATGACTAGAATAACGGTCAGGCAGGAGAAGGATGCTGAAAGGGAACCAGTAGCGATTAAAATCGGAGAACACTATGAATGTACGAAAATCTAATATACTCCGTTCTGTTTTTTGCGTAATGGGGTGGCAAAGACTGAGTACTATTTCATTTTCCCAAGCACATTCAGGGCACGATTACAGCCAATCGCCCAGAAATAGTTCCGAAAAGTCCGAGGATTGAAGATATGGATGAAATAAGTGACGCTCATCCTGAACAGGCCATGCTACCAATAGTACTTGTTTCGCTTAGCATTGGTCATAATGAAGTCTCAATGCATCTGTATGGAGGAGAAGATGAAAGAGGTAACCCGCAGCCTGTTTGCGATGCTGGCCGTAATAATGCTAAATATATTCGCATCCTCCGCACCGATGCAGAAAAGCAGAATACCACGTACTGTAAATCGTGCTACAAAGTTGCCACCACTACGGAGGGGTACAATAATGAACGTCCTTCTACTCTCTTAGAAACGTGTCCTGATTGTGGGGAGGTATATTGTCGAACTCGTCGACCCCAGCATCTTATTAAATGTAATCGGAAAGATGAAATTGAGCCTGATCAGTCGATTTCTCCAGATAGCGGTGTATCTTAGCTACTGGACCTCGCACCTATATAAAGACTCCATCGAGTTCGTCCATGAGGCCGTCTACTCCTTGATCAGCGTTGTTCAGCGTCCACGACAACAGATTCTGCACCGCTTCCTTCAGCGAGTGTTTGAGATCGTTGCACAGCGACGTCGTTTGTGAGAGCACGGTTCCCAGAGCGCTATCGGCAACACCCAGCCGAAGACAACTGTAGGCCAACATGAGCAGGTGCCAATGCCGATTGGCACCTGCGTCACGCTCGACCTCGCAGTCCTCGAAGCCCAGGTCCTGCTTGCTGTCCCTGAAAAACGTCTCGATGCGCCAGCGCATCGAGTACGTGCGGATTAGCTGCGTCGTCGGTGCATCGATCTTGTTCGTCACGAGGTACTTCACCGGGTTCTTTTCGTCTTCATCATCGGTCACCTTCTCCGAGATCAGCACCTTCTTCTCGCCGAGCTTCGAGACGTTCAGCTTCTTCGTCCAGATGTTGTAGGTTTCGCCGTCGACCTCCCGCTCGGTCGTGTCGATGCGCTCGGCAAGCGCATCGACGCGGATCATCTCGCCGCCGTACTCGACGCGACGGTTGCTCTTGAGCACGGAAATCCAGTCCCTGTCGTACGATTCAACGTGTTCGACGAGTTCCTGTGAGCAGTACCACGAATCGAAGAGGTAGGTGTCCGCTGGAACACCTACCTCGTGAGCTTCATCGATGAGGGCTTTGGCGTGGTCAATCTTCGTCTCGGCTTCCTTCTCGTAGAGACGGAAGCCGAGCGGGTAGGTGGTTTTTTCGTCAGCGTACTGGCTGAACACGAGGTTCTGGCCCCACACAGTGTCGTTTTCGGCGTGGTCGTAGAACCAGCCAGCGTTCGGGAGTTGGTCGCCAGTTCGATGAGTGACGGAGTCGTCGATAATGACGACTCCGTCCTGTGACCACCGCGTTTCGTTGCGCTGCTGGAGCGCGGTCAACCGCTCTCGGTTGAGACGGTCTTCGTCCCAGTCGTACTGATTGAGGAACTTGTTGAGAGCGCGTTCGCTCTTCGATTGGAGAACGCGTTTCGAGATGCCCTCGACGGTCTTATTGCCGGAGGCAATAAGGCCCGTCACGTAGGTTTTCGCGTGGTGTTTCTGCTGATACGAGAAGCACTCGAAGTCATCGATGAGATCCGTGCAGGACAGAAACTCCGTAATCGGCATCATCGGTCGCTACGCGACCGATTCGCAGTGGCCGCTTATAAACGTGCGAGGTCAAGTTAGCTATTGAGACTGGTCTGTGTTCCAACTAATACTTCGGCCTATTTGATAAGTTTCCAACATCTCATTAGTGTTGTTCAATTCACACATCGACAGATCACCGCGGGGGTGTTGTAAGCAGAATTAATACGAACCCCATGAGAGTGTGTGGTGTCCGCTCACAGGGACTATGGCTTTCCCTGTCGGTGGGGAGTACCACTGAGCGGTCAAGGAGACTCAGCAATGGACAGCCACAGCATTCCAAAAATGAAAACAAGATTGAACAAACGAATTACTTGCAGAGCGGGGTCTGCTGGCGGTTCATCTAGATTTCGCATCGCAGTATTCTCGCTAGTGGTCAGCGGAACAACATTCGTTCAGCCGGCACTCGCACAGGATGCTGGTGGATTCTGCTCGACATCGATGGGGAGTCTCATCGAAGGGGTGTTGAGTGCGATTGTTATCATCGCCATCGCCGCTGTGCTGGGGGCGCTCATACTTTCCGCGGCCGGTCGCCCCTTGGCGATGTCCGGGCGGATGGTCGCTACGATGAATGGGATGTCCAGTCGATCGCTTCAGAGCATCATCCTGCTCGCACTCGCCATTCCGTTTTTCAGCTGGATATTTGGGTTCAGCCCACTTGACCCAACTGCTGGCTGTATCCCATTCGTCGGTGGCTGAAAGGACCATAGAGTATGTCCACGCCTGTCCAGCGACTCGGTGTCGTGCTCGTCACAATGGCGCTCCTGTTATCGAGTGTCGCGCCGGCAGCCGTCGGGCAGGAAGTGGGTCCGAACACTACGAACGGAACGGCTACAAACGAGAGTACCGACCTCTCTACATACTCGCCAGCAGAACTTCGGAATCTGAGCAATGAACAGATCCGAAGCGGTCTCGGAAACACGACCGAAGCAGATCTTTCTGAAGCACAAAAAGATGTCCTGAACGAGCGGATTAGCTCCGAACAGGGGTCTTTCAGTGAGTTCATCGATGGGATCGGTACCTGCGCCGGTGCGCCGATCAGCTGTGCATTGGATAACACCAGGGCAGCCGGTGAGGGTATCTATGAGTTAGGTGGAGGTTCCGGAAATCTCGTTCCCTCTGGTGGGGAGGTTGCGTCTGACGTTGCCAACTGGACGAAAGATCGGGCTAACGAGACGATTCGGCCACTGCTCGGTGTGGCGATGGAGTTCGTGGTAGGAACCCCTACTCCGGAGAACGAGGGATGGCGAGGAATCACTGGCCAACCGACGAACAGTTCAGCGAACGCGAGCCTCGCTCAAGGAGTCTGGCGAACTGGATACAACGAAGTGTATCTCGATTACTCGTTCCTGTATGCATTCGTCTTTCTAATGGTGTGTACAGTAGCACTCCTCGGAATCTTCCCGTGGCAAGGGTTGCTTCACAGCTATGCGAAGTACAAAGTCGTGAGTGCTATCGTCCTTGCTACACTAATACTGACGCTCTGGTGGCCAGTCGGCACGTTCTTGCTCAAAATGTCCGATGCCGTTGCAGTCAGCATTGCGCCGAGTCCGGTCGAGCTTACCAACTCGCTGGGCAGTATCCTGAAATCAGGTAGTTCGGTTATCCTGCTGGCTCTTGCGAAGCTACTCTTCAGCATGGGCGAAGTACTCCTACTCGCCCTTGTGTACGGGCTTCGCTGGGGACTGATCATCGTCGGGATGTTCGCGATGCCGCTGATACTGGTCCTTGCGCTCGTCGGACCTCATCCCCGACTTCGCCAGCTGGGCTCGACCCTCGCTTGGCAGTTCGTCGGTCTGCTCGTCATGACGTGGCCCGTTGCGTTCATGATGCGATTAGGGTATGAACTCCAATGGGGGTTTTCGACCTCCGGGCTGGCGAACTTCGTTCTCTCCCTGGCGATGCTCGCTGTAGGGCTCGTTATACCATTAGTCATCAGTATCTCGCTGCTTCGGGCTCCACCATCGATCACTGCTATTGCGGCTGGTGCAACGGGGGCTGCTGCGAGTCTCAGTCTCCGTGAGGACGAAGACGATTACTCCACCGATGACTACGACAGCGACTCCTCCTCTGGCGGCGGATCCGGTGGTGACTCCGGTTCAGGTGGTGACGCTGCTTCCGGTCCGTCTCCGGGCATCGAACCGTATTCTGGGCCGACGCCCAGCGAGCGGATCGCTGTTGTAATCGCCGGCACTCAGGCACCTGGCCCCCATCAACCGCACACGGTCGCCGCTGGGGCTGGCACGACTGATTCGCCACAGCGAGTTACTGCTCGGGACGTCATCGACGTTCCACAGCGCAATGACGGGAACGACGCCGTCACAGCCGGTGATCGACTCGGGCAGCGTCCAACATCCGCTGCGATGGATGGGACGACCAGGTCGCACCAAGGAAGAGATCAGATGTCACCAGCGGATGCAAGCACACCGACGAACACCGGAGCGAGTGGGACAGAAACCCCATCCGCACTCCCGGAACCCACCTACGTTCCGAGCAGCAGCGAACCACCGACTGGTGACGATGATGCAGTCACGACCGCCGAGCGAAAGCGTGAACAGACACGCGACGGCGCAGCGAGCGAGGAGGCAAGCACGCTCGAACAGCGACGTCGACTCCACAGCGGGACGGACGAACCACCGGACCGAACGAACGCGACACCCGGAGAAACCGATGCATCAAGTTCCAACACGTCTGACGCCGCGACTGATTCCAGCCCGTCTACCGCTGCGACCGATCGCACCGAGAGCGACATCAGCTTCACTCGCACCCATGACGGCCCGAGTACTCTCTCGGACGAACGCTGGGCGGCTCTCAAACGCCGCTATGGCGACGGAGTCGACGACACCCCCCAAGGAGACACCGACACCACCGAACTTGCGGAAGACGACAGAGACGGCGGACAGGAGGGTGAAAGCCGATGAAGCACTGTGGGTTCCTCCCACGAGGTCACTCCTGGGTTTCCGCGCTGGGAGGCATGTGCGATGAGTTCCAGTGGGGGAAAACGTATCCTCTCCGATTTCACACTCCAGCCCGAGATCGCCGGGTACAGCCACTTCGATATCCTGAAGCTGTTCGCCCCAACCGCCATCGGCCTCTACGCTACGGTGTTGGTGGTTCCGCCCACCTTCGAGATGGTGGGCCTCGTCGTGACTGTCGGCCTTGCCCTCGGTACCATCGTCGCCGTCGGGGCAACCCCCTCACACCTGACTGCGATCGAGTGGGTCAGACGACGGTTCCGGCATCGCACTCAACAACAGATCATGCTTCACGATACCGATCCCGACGGTAGTGGCATCGAGCAACCAACCGAACAGTCGGTGTTTGCCCGCCTCGTTCGATCAGTCTCACTTGGTGGTCATTCCACTCACCAGCGTGCACAGGATCTCATTCCGCTTGAGCGTCCCTACCATCGCACCCATGCGATAGAGAAGCGTGACGGTTCGATGATTGGAGCCATCAAAATCACCCCGTCGAACATGTCTACCGCCGACGATGGACTCTGGGCAACGCAGGTACGCCAGCTCGCCGGGGTTCTCACCTCGGCCGCGGACTACGAACTCCAGCTGTGTGACCTCATGCGGTCGGTCGACTACCAGAGTCGTGCGGCTGCCTACGAAACTCGAGCGAACCAACTCCACAAGCAAGCGATCAATCGCGCGCGAGCGGGTCTCCTGTCGAGTACCGACAGCGTCGGTCACGCCGACGTCGACATCGATATCGATATCGACACCGATCCAACCACGACGACGGGGAGTCACGATGGGACGGTCGAAGCTTCCTCTACAGCTGCATCGCGCGAACGGTGTCGAGCGCCAACCACCGACGACTCGCCGTGTCAGAACTGGGCGGATAGCTGTCCTCACCACGAGAATACTGATCGGCCGCAAGGCGAGACCGGCGTCGCCAGCGGTGGGCGTATCCCGGTACCCGACGGTAAGGGATTTCGGCCCAGCGACACCAGCACCATCGGGGTTCGTACGCTCGCGGACATCGCCGAAGAACGCAGGGGCGTCGTCGATCTCTTTCAGGAAACCACTCTCGTTCGCGAGCACTACGTCGTCGTTGCGGTCACGCCCGAGGAGGCTGCCGCCAGCATCTCCACCGACCGTGGCGGGCTCGTCTCGGTGCCGTGGCTCGGCGATTGGGTGCAACGGCGGCGGGTGAGGAAACACCGAGACACCGACGACCACACCCGCACGATGATCGACATCCTCGAACAGCGGGTCGCACACCTCGAACGCAAGCTCGGGCGGCTCGAAGGTATCAGTACGCGCGCGCTCCCGGCTACCGAGTACAGCCGCGTCATCGCGGATTACTACCAGGCCGCGAACGTCTACGCCTACAGCGATTTCAGTGCGCTCGTCCGCTCTGCACCCGTTCCGAGTGGGAACGCCGATCCCGAGTACGAGCTTTCGTATGCGTATCTGGATCCGGACGGCGATCACCCCAGTACGGAGGCGACCGACGATCGGCCACGGTCACACCCACAGCCACCCACTGCTGCGGACGGGAGCGGCACCATATCTCCACCAACGAACGCCGGTCGTGGCTCGTTTCCACCGGCGAGCGTCGACCTCGTCACCCAGCCCGACGAGTTGCCGAATCACTACCGCTCGCTGCTCGCCCCCGCGGAGTGCAACCGATCGAACCCGGGTTACATCGACCTCGATGGTGGTGCCATGTGTTCTGCGACCCTCGTTATCGAGAAATGGCCCGAAGCACCTGCCGACGGCATGCTACGGGAGGTGCTGAGTTACGGCAAACCAGGCGTCAACGTCTCCGTTGCGACTCACATCGAGGGGATGGACAAGAACCTCGCGAAATCGAAGATGGAAAACGCCGAGCAATCACTCAAGGCCAAGAAGAACGACGCCGAGCGCCGCGAGTCGTTCCGGACCGGGCGCATTCGCCGCAAATTCGAGGCCGCTCGCGACATCAGCGAATCGCTGAACGACACCGATCACGGCCTCTTCGATGCAGCCACCTACGTGTCCGTTCGCGCACCCACCGAAGAGGGTCTCGAGGAGGCCGTCACCGCGATCAAAACCCGGCTCAAGGAGGCTCCCGCGAACGCGCGTGCGATCCGAGTCGATCACAACCAGACCGCCGGCTTCCAGTCCACTGCGCCGGTCGCCGAAGACCAACTGGACCGGACGGTGAAGATGCTCGGCAACGGCGTTGCCGCGCTGTTCCCGTGGGCGACGCACAACCTCTCCGAACCGAGTGGCGTCACTATCGGCACCCACGAGGATCGTCACGAACCCACCGTCGTCGACCTCTTCAATCGCGGCACCGGTTACAATGTCGGGATCTTCGGTACGATCGGCAGTGGCAAGACCACCACGCTCAAACAGCTCGTCCTGCGGATGAAGCTCCGATACCCGGAGTTGAACGTCGCGCTCATCGACCCGCTCGAAGAGTTCGCGGGCCTGTGTGAGGTGTTCGACGGCGAACGGATCATCATCGGTGGCGAGACCGCGATCAACCCGCTCCACATCGAACCGACACCACCCGAGAAACTCGATGTGGTCGGGCGGACGACGCCGTTCAAGGACGCCGTCCAGCGGGCGCTGACGTTCGTCGAAACCTACTACGAACTCGAGGGGCTGGACCTCGGGCACAAACGCGGTGTCTGGCAGCGTGCCACCAAGGAGGCATACGCCCGTGCGGGCATCACCCCACGACCGGAGACCCATCCTAACGAAAGCCCGACGCTCACCGACGTCCTCGCCATTATGGAGGAGATGCTCGAGGACGCCGGCTCACACGTTCGCATCGACAACCGGAAGCTCACCGAGGACCGCGAGGATCGGGTCGTCTCGATTCTCAATAACGACGTCGAACCGTTCCGTGATAACGGCAAGTATGAGCACCTGACGCGGCCGACTGAACTCGACTTCGAGCAGAACGATCTCCTCTATCTCGACCTCCAGCGCCAGGAGGCGAGTGCCGGTGAGAAGGGACTGATGATGCAGCTACTCGTGAACCAGATCTACGAACACGCCAAGGCCAGCGATCACCCGACGCTGATGCCGATCGATGAGAGCCACTATATGCTTCGTCAGGCCGCCGACCTCGAGTTCCTGAAACAGGCCGTTCGTCACAGCCGTCATTATGACCTCTCGATCATGTTCAGCACCCAGACCGTCAGCGAGTTCTTCGCCAAAAGCGACGATGGAGAGGTCGAGCTTACCGAGAACGCGGAGGTGATTATCAACAATATGTCCGTCCAAGTGTTCCACTACCTCAAGGAGATGAACCCCGAGTGGGCGGCCGAGCTTGGACTCTCACAAGCGGAGATGCAGTACATCCGCGATGCCGAACCCGGGGATAAGGAGATCGGCTATGCGCAGGCGTTGCTCCGAGTCGACAAGGAGGGGTGTTTCCCGATCAAAGTCGAGATGTCGAACGACCTCAACCCGCGCGAGTTCGCGCTCATTCAGTACGACCCCAGTACTCACGGCGAGGATCTCGAGGCATACCTCCGGGCGCAGGACGCCCGGTGTGACTGGCGGTGGTGTTGACGAGATGGTCGTGATGGCGTCTCCTTCAGTCGTTTTTAATGGCACAAAGCTGGCGAGCCATGAGGATCAGTTCAGAGAGCAAGCCGGCGTCCGGCCGGTCGAGTACGACGAACAGCACGACGGACATAGCAGCGTCCGAGCACAGGAACGAGAGCGGGACACCAGTCCCTCTAACGAGCTGTGAGGTGCGCAACCCATGACGACTACAGACTGGGACGGAGACATACACACAGAACACGTACCAACGCGACTCGCCGAACGCGAGCAGTGGATCTGTTGGCGGGAAGCCGAACGTGAGGGGAAACCGACGAAGCTTCCGATCGACCCCCTTGTGGGGGAGTTAGCCTCAACGACCGATCCGACCACGTGGACGGACTTCGAGACGGCGATCGAATACGCCGATCGAACGGCCACGGACGCCGACGGCATCGGATACGTTTTCGCCGCCCACGACCCCTTCGTAGGGGTTGATCTCGACGGGTGTCGCGATCCCGAGACGGAGGTCGGCGACGAGTGGGCGGTCGAGGTGATCAATCGACTCGATTCTTACACCGAGGTGAGTCCTTCCGGGACGGGCTATCATGTCCTCGTCCGCGGCGACCTCGCGACACAGCGGCGGCGGAAAGGTGACGTCGAGATGTACGACACGGCGCGCTTTTTCACCGTTACCGGCGAGCACGTCGACGGCACGCCCACCGAAGTAGTTGAGCGGTCCGAAGCGCTCGGTGCCATCCAGCGGGAGTACCTAGGAGAAACAGGGAGTGAGACGAGCGACGAGCGATCCTCACCGGATCCAGCCGCATCAGCCCCAGAGACCGCGGTCGACCTCGATGACGAGACGCTCATCGCAAAGGCGACGGCGGCGAAGAACGGTGACCGGTTCGCGCGGCTCTGGGAGGGCAATACTGGGGATTACGATAGTCACTCCGAGGCGGACATGGCGTTGTGTTTCCACCTCGCGTTCTGGACTGGGGGCGATCAAGCACGCGTGGACCGTCTTTTCAGACGATCCGGGTTGATGCGTGAGAAATGGGACGAGGTCCACTACGCCGACGGGAGTACGTACGGAGAGAAGACGGCTGAACGAGCAGTTGCCAAGACGTCTGACGTGTACACGCCGGGCGGGTCCGAGGAGTCCAGGGTAGTGAACAGCGAACATCAGGATAGCAACCACTCTGAGACCAACACCGAATACAAACGACCGACGAGGTCCCCTTCGTACCTTACGGAGCGTAACCGTCTCCTGGAAGCGCGTATCGCCGCTCTCGAAACCACCATCGAACAGAAGAACGACGTCATCGAGACGCTGGAAGCGCACAACGAATCCCTACAGCAAGCGCCTTCGACCGACAGCAGAGGCGAAACGCAGATTCAAGAGCGCACCGACACCGGGGAGGACTCGACACCTCAGTCATCACCTCCATCATCAGTCTGGCAACAGATACGGCAAGTCATTGGTTTCGATCAGCGTTGAGACGGCACAATATCGGGATGTTCGAATCAACCGCTGCCACCCTTTTTCTCCCCCTGAGAGTGGTTGCGGGGTTTCGACCAATGCCAATCCACCAACCCTACGAACGGAGTTTCGACGAAACGATTCCAGCTGCACACACGGCTGAACAGACCGGTTGCCCCGACTGCGTCGGTCACGTTGTCACGCGTGGAAGCGACACCGCTTGCAGCCACTGTGGGCTCGTCTTAAACGATTAGCCGAGTACGAATGAGCGCCAACTCCGTGTCTAGAGATATCTACGTTTTCGTGGATTTCTCCTACGATGAAATGCCGGTGTTGGTCGATAAGGATGGAATCGCGATCGGCGAGATTTCATGGAATATCTGAGGAGCCTGACCACCACCTCCGCAACCGCTGCAGCCGTTTTTCTCCTGCCCACGAGGGGTGCGGGCGTTCGAAGATTGGTCGGTCGGTGACGAATCGAATCAAAGAGGTGACTACCAATGAAAACACCCGACAGCCGGACGGTCTTCGCCGGCCTCGATGGTCGTACAGACACACAACTCCCCAACTGGTACGCGAACAGGAGGGTCGACGACAGTAGCGCCGTAGTCTCGTTCGCCGAGGCAGTCCGCGATCTCCCGCGTGCGGTCGATACCGAGGTGGCGTACCAGAACCCCTACACCAACGAGTGGGTCGAGACCGACCGCTTCAACGCGGTGGTCGAGCCCTCACGGCTGCGCGATCAGGCACAGGACGCGAATGACGTGAATCCGCTGTTTCACGTCCCCTCAGACAGCTATACGATCCTCAATCCGGTCGATGTCTATGGGCCGCTCGAAAGCGTACTCCAGAACGAGGCGGTTGATGGGCAGCCACTCGGTGAGGTGATGTTCGGCGAGATCCGTCAGTACCGTGCGGGCGGCGAGGTCCACATGGACGTGCTGTTTGACGGTCTCGAAGTCCGACTACCAGGGCGAGGTGAGCCGATCACAATGGGCGTCACGTCCGGGTATGACTTCTTCGGCGGCCACGCGGTCTACGTTGAAGGCTTCGCCCAGGACGGCGTGTGTACGAACACGATGCGCCAGCTCACCGAGAAAGAGGTGATCAAGCACGTCGGTGAGGTGAAGGACTTCGAGGCGTGGTGGGAACGGATTCTGACCAGCCTCGAACTGGTCGCTGACGACCTCTTCGCGTTTATCCGTGACGCCAATCGAATCAGCATCGACTTTACGAGTGTGCCGTTCGATGTCGAGATGTTCTACACGCTGCTTGGCTTCCCGGCGTATCTCGCCGAACGTGCAGCGGTGGATGCCGAAGCCAGCGCCGAGGATCTCTTCGAGATCGACATGTGGACGCTGCACTCGGGGGCGACCTACGCATTAACGCATTTCTTCACCGGGAAGGAAGGCACCGCACTCGATGAATACGCCCGGCTCGCAAACGATGTTCTATTCAATCCCGAAGCGACGATCGAACGGGTCAAAGAGGCATACCAAGACGCACTCGACGCTTCCGAGACGGGCGATCAGGCCACACTCAATGGCGAACAGGGACTCGCCCGGATCGAGCGTGTCCACCGGAATGTACAGGCCGATATCGAGCAGTTCGAATCGCGCGAAGCCACCCTTCGTGAGCGGTTTCAGGACGTGGTCGAGGAATGACCGCACGTGACCGTCTCCGGATGCATCTCGTCCAGGCACTCACCCGAAGTCAACTACCCCGCCCTGACGGTCGCTTACGCTCGCGTCTGAGGACGGGGCTTGTCCGTGGACTCCCGGTCTGCCGACACGTCGTCGGAGGGTGTGTAGTCCCCATTCCCGTTCAGCGCCCCGGACTTCAGGGCGAGTTGACCGTCGCCCAACCCGGAGGGGCGTTTGCCCTCCGGTACAGTTATCAGCCGCATACCGATGTTCTTCGCGGCGTTGTAGTCGCCGTCGTACTCGGCCCCGCACTCGTTGCACGAGAACCACCCGGTCGAACGATCGCGGTTCGTGCTCGACTGGTGGCCGCACCGGGAACACGTCTGACTCGTAAACGCCGGATTCACGTCTTCGACGCGAATCCGTACTCGGCGGCCTTGTACGCGAGCATGTCTCGTAACTCGCGGAACGCCCAGTTGTGCATCTGTCGCTTGATGCGGTCGTTCCCGTTGTCCATTCGTTCGCGGATGTTCGTGAGTCGTTCGACGGCGATGAACGCACAGTTGTAGTCGCGGGCTTCCTCCACGAGTCGCCGAGAAATGGTGTGCAGACGGTCCAAGACGAAGCGGGTTTCTCGCCCCGACACTTGCCTAAGTGTCTGCTTGGCGGAGCGAGTGCCTTTGTCTTGGAGGCTTCGGCGAACCCGGAAGTGGTGGTTCTGGCCCCACAACAGTCGGCCACCGTCGTAGAACGTCCCCGTACTGGTTACGGCGACGTTCTTCAGGTTCAAATCGACGCCGAGAACGCGGTCGCCCCCGCGCTGTTTGACCTCCTTCAGCACGACGATGTGGAGGGAGAACGCATCCTCATCCTCGCGGTAGTGCAACGTCCCCATCCGACGTTCGTACTCGTCGTCGTCCAGGTACGACCGCTGGTAGTCGCCGAGAACGTACTCGACTTCGACGCGCCCGTTCACAGTTGAGAGCGTGGCGCTTCGGTCGCGGATGGTCAGCGTCCGTTTGTCGTACACGGCGGACGGTTCCGAAAGGTGGGGCAACGGTCGGCTGTTTCCCTTCTTCCAGTCGGCGACCGTCGATTTCATGGCTTCGACGGCCTTTGAGTACGCCCGGACGCACAAGTTCGACGGCAGGTCCGTTCGGTCCCGAAGGTCGTAGTACACGCGGTCGTGTATCTTCGACTTGTTCAGAGTCAGGTAGCCGTCGTCGTTGCGTCCGTTCTGGATGGTGTAGTTGGCGGCGTCGTTGAACTGTTCGATGGTGGTATGGAGGTCATCGCGCCGCTCGTCGGGCACGTCGAGTTTGACGGGGATGGTTCGCTTCACCTCCATCAGCGTATTCACATACGAGGAGGTTCTTTATCACGTTCTCGGTTGGGGGGTCGGACGTCAGACGCGCCGAAACAACCAGTTCATTGGTATCCGGAAGCGGGTAGCAGGGCGCTCCTCCCCTCCCTACTTGCGCTCCCTTCGGTCGCGCTCCTTGAGGAAGGGGCCTCCGCGCTACCGTTCAGGTGAGTCGCCGGTGGTGTGTGAGCATCTGCGGGCGGCTCTCCAAGAGTTGGAGAGCCTTCCCCTCACACCGTTCGTGGAGTGTCCCCTGTGTGGAGTGTGCGGCCTCCCCGCTCGAATC
Organism: Halococcus salifodinae DSM 8989; assembly: GCF_000336935.1. Taxonomy (NCBI): domain Archaea; kingdom Methanobacteriati; phylum Methanobacteriota; class Halobacteria; order Halobacteriales; family Halococcaceae; genus Halococcus; species Halococcus salifodinae. The sequence goes on from NZ_AOME01000059.1 coordinate 20,388, forward strand.
CGCCATCAGAACTGCTCGTCGGCTCGTGTGCAGGACCAATCGCGACGAGACGATCGGCGGTGATTTTTCGGCATCTGTTTGGCGAGTCGGTCGTCGCAAACCGTGATATCGCCCATCTTGGTTCAGGTGCGCTCGCCGTGAGATGGTGAGTGTTGATATGGGATATCTGACCATGATATCAGTCACAAAACGCTCGCTCGTCGCGGATCGACGGAGTTTTTCGACCGCCACTCAATATCGTGCGTATGGTCGCACAGACGATGGATCGTGTTCCGCGAGAGTAACACAGATCATCGCGTCTTCTCAGGCATCTCTGATGGAGGTCACAGATGATGTCTATAGAAGAATTCGTCAGCAGGGACTTCGATGGCATCGCACTCAAACCCACGGAGATCGATCTCAACCAAGTGAGCGTTGGGAAGGTAGAAACCGTGGTAGTGGATTACGAAGGCCGTGAGCACGTTCCCGATTCAACCCTTCTCGAAAGATTCGCCGGAGAAACCACGGTACGCGTCACTACACCGATCCGTGCCGACGGGTTCGACCCATTCGGAGACAACCGGATCACCGAACAACTCCCCCAGAGCGTCGACCGGGTAATCGTCGCCGGGAACCCCGCATACCTCACCGATGACGAACGGCGGCGTGCCATTGGACCACGCCTCGGGGCGGCTCGCGAGGACGCGCCGACGGCATGGGTCGGGACGGAGGGTGTCGAACGGCTCGCGCTAGCGGCGGGTGGTACACAGTTCGAACTCCTCGCACCAACGACCGCTCGCGAGGTACGTGCGCTCCGTGCAGCGGGACTCGAGGGATCGATAGCCGTCTATGCACCGGTCGTCGCTACGGACGATGAGCAAATACTCCTCAACACACTGGGCGAGTACGTCGCTCGTCGTGGATCAGTTGCTGCGGCGCTTGAAGACGCTCATCCCGAAAACCCACCCCGCACAACTGCAACCGATGGTGTAGCGAC